>JBFWWA010000625.1:0-3247 GCA_050246455.1 Planctomycetaceae bacterium | reverse complement strand
CTCTTCCGATCTGTATCGGCAGCCACGATTTTCCGCCGTCGACTCCGCGACGCAGAACGATGTCGTTTTCGGCATGGTCGTCGAGGCCGACGCGTTTTTCACAGAACGCGAGCAGGTGCCCTTTCTTCGAAACTGCGAGGGCCGGGATGCGATAGCCCGTTTCGACGCCGTCGGTTGTGTGCGTCTCGAAAACGGTCACCCCGCCCGCGCCGGCTGTCGGGGGATCGGCTGCCGGTAAAGTCGAGGCGATCGTGAGTCCGCAGATGAGCGCGATGCCGGCGGCGGTTCGGGACGAACGCATGGCGACCCTTTCGTGCAACATTAGCTGATGACTCACAACGCCGTTGCCTCACATTAGACATTCGGCATCAGACATTCCGTCATTTACTCGAGGTACGTATACCGATTGATGTCGGATTCGTACTGATGGACGATCGCTTCAGCGACCTCGGGGCCGATGGCGCCTGAGGCGACGCGGTCCTTCGCGAATTGCTTGAACCGTTCGACGACCTGGCTTTTGTCGTAGCGTGCGAACTTGATCATGTCGCCGACGCGGCTGCCGGGGATGAGTTTCGTGACGTGGTAGCGGCCGTCGGTGTCGATGACGACATGCGCTTCGTTCGGCAGGCCGAAGAGATTGTGGAAGCTTCCCATCACTTCCTGGTACGCGCCGACCAGGAAGATTGCGAGGTAATACGGCTGGCCGGTGAAGGGGTGCAGCTCGAGCACATCCTTCACGTCTTTGAGGTCGACGAACTTGTCGATGCGGCCGTCGGAATCGCAGGTGACGTCGACCATCGTCGCGAAGTCGGTCGGGACTTCGTTGAGCCGGTGGATCGGCATGATGGGGAAGAGCTGGCCGATCGCCCAGGAGTCGGGAGCCGACCGGAAGAGCGAGAAGTTGCAAAGGTACTTCGATGCGAGAATCTTCTTGAGGTCCTCGAACTCCTCTTCGGGCTCTTTCGCGGTGCGCGAGAATTTGAGCGCCTTTTCGCAGACGTCCCAGAAGAGGACGTCCCCCTTCGCGCGATCTTCAAGGCGGATGAGGCCGAGGTTGAACTGCGTGTGCAGCTCGTCCCGGTCGTCGAGGGCGTCGTGGTAATACTCGCGGTAATTCTTGATCGAGATGTTGTCGTACAGCTCGCGGAGCTCGGCGACGATCTGCGGATCGCTGTCGGAAACATCGCGCTGGCGGAGTTCGTCCACGAACGTTTCGATTTCGTCACGAATCGAGGTGATGAAGACCGCGTGGTACGCAGTCATGACCCGCCCGCTCTCGGTGACGAGATTCGGGTGCGGAATATGCTCATCGTCGCAGACCGACTTGATGACATAGATGGCGTCGTTCGCGAATTCCTGCATCGTGTAATTGACGGAGGCTTCGAAGGTCGTTTTCGAGCCGTCGTAATCGACTCCCATTCCGCCGCCGATATCGAGGAACTGCAGGTCGATTTTCATTTCCCGGATTTTGGCGTAGACGCGGGCCGCTTCCTTCAGGGCGTTCTTCACGCGCTTGATGTCGGTGACCTGCGAACCGATATGAAAGTGGAGCAGTTTCAGCGTGTCGATCATGTCCGCTTCGCGGAGCAGCCGAACGCATTCGAGAATTTCCGAAGTCGTCAGGCCGAACTTGGCGGCCTCACCACCCGAGGCAGCCCATTTGCCGGAGCCGCGTGAATAAAGTTTCGCGCGCAGGCCGATCCAGGGGCGCGTGCCGGTTTCGCGCGCGGCGCGAATCACCATGCGGAGCTCGTTGAGCTTTTCGATGACGACGACGACCCGCTTGCCGACCTGCACGCCCATGAGCGCGAGGTTGATGAACGACTCGTCCTTGAAGCCGTTGCAGATGAGCAGTGAATCGGCCGCCTGCTCCTGCGAGAGTGCGGCATAGAGTTCGGCCTTCGAGCCGCACTCGAGTCCCATATGCGAATGATCCCCGTCTCGCAGAAGTTCTTCGACGACTTCGCGGCGGGGGTTGACCTTCATGGGGAAGACGGGGTAGTGCCCCCCCTGGTAACCGAACTCGAGCGCCGCATTGTGAAAGGCGCGGCTCAACTGATCCCGTTGATTCGCGAGGATCTGGGGGAACCGGAGCAGGACCGGCATCTGCACCTTGCGTTCGGTCTGCAGCGCGTCGACGAGCTGTTTGATATCGACATAGCGGGAGTCATTCCGCGCAGGCCGTGCGAGCAGATGTCCGTTCGATCCGATCTCGAAGTATCCTGCGCCCCAGTTTTCCACTCCGTACGTCTGCAGCCCTTCGTCCCGGGCGCTGATACTGACCATTGCCATTCGACTCTCCACCGATTGCTCGCTGCGCACACCTCGTGCACTGCAGCGCCCGATATTAACGGTGGATGACAAGAGGGGCAACGCGAGTTGAGTCTGTCGGTCGCGCGCGGCAGACGGGATCGTCGCGCCCATCGGTGGCCGTTGCTCCCGGATCGGCAATGAACGGGGCGCTCCCGAGGGCGAGACCTGGTTTCGAGAGTGTCGGACGCTTGCCGACTTCTCCGGCGCGTTTTCTGTTGGCAGGTTGCGCGGAGTATGAAAGGATTGCGGCTCAATGTTTGACGACGTTGAAATGCCGCATTGAGGCGCGCTCCCGCGGTGAATTCTCATCAGTGAGAAAACCGTCGTGAAATTGCCTTCTCGGTCCCTTGAAACCCTTTATGGGTTGTGGGATAGTTCACCCTTTCTCAGGGGGAGAATCGTGCTTCGCGCCCGGGTTGCGGTTGCGAAGCGTGCTGTCCGGTTCGCCGTCGTGGTTGACGCCTGAACCGACTTCCCGCATTGACTGCGGTTTGTTCTCGCAGAGGGGATGTTCGGGGTGCGGTGCACGCCCGAAGCTTCTGCGATACGGAATGGACGACGGGTCAGAGATGATGAGTTCAATCTTAGCCGCCGGCACGCTCGGTGAGTTCTTCACGGGGCTGCCCATCTTCGGCTGGGAGCTCAGCGGAGATGCGGCGCTCGTGATCGCTGCGATCATTCACGCGTCATTGCTGATGGCGCTGTTTGGTCTTGCGCCCTTCTTTTTTATCTGGGCCGAGCGGAAGGTTTCCGGCCGTATTCAGGACCGGCTCGGTCCGACGCGCGTCGGCGGAAAGTTCGGCTGGCTGCAGAGTCTCGCGGACGGCATCAAGCTGATCCAGAAAGAGGATCTCTGTCCCGACGCTGCGGACTCGATGCTCTTCCGATTGGCTCCGTTTATGGTTTGCGTCGCCTCCTTCGGGGCGTTCATGGT
>JBFWWA010000624.1:0-3251 GCA_050246455.1 Planctomycetaceae bacterium | reverse complement strand
CGATCACGGATCCGACGAGCCGAATCGGCATCGCAATGTCGCTGGCCCACAGGTAAATCATGGCAAGCGGTCCACATGCGCCAATCAGCACACCGATCAGGTCGCGTGTCGCCCAGTGAGACGTCGCGCCGCTGCCGCTTTCCTGCAGCCACTTCTCCGATTCCGGAACCATCAGGCGAATGAAAAACGTCAACAGCGCCGGTGCTGCTCCGAAAATCATGAGGATTCGCCAGCCGTTATGCGCCATCAGTTTCGCTACGGTATCCTGAGAAAGTCCCATTCCCAGCAACCCCGATTCCAGCGAACCGACGATCTGCAACAGAGCAATCCCCGCTACGGCGATGGCCAGAAACCCGACGTTGGAGGCCGCTCCGATCAACCCGGCAAGCCAGCCGCGAGACCGGTTCGGCCAGATCTCCATAACAAGTGAAACTCCGAGCGACCACTCGCCTCCCATACCGAGCGACGCGATGAAACGATAGAAAAAGACCTGTTCCGCGGAGCCGGCGATGCCGCACAAGCCGCTGAAAATTGCGTAGGTGAGCACGCTCAAGGTCATGGCGCGCACGCGGCCGATGCGGTCCCCCAGCCAACCGAACAGAACGCCGCCGGTCGCCGCACCGACTAGGAACCCTGCGATCATCACGCCGAACCAGCGGCCAACGAGACCTTCGTCAGCAGTGTTCAGCAGATCGCGGAGTGCGTCCTTTCCCACGAGCGGAAAGAGCCCCATTTCGAGCCCGTCGAAGAGCCAGCCGAGAATGGCCGCCGTCAGCGCCATCCATTGGCCGCGCGAAATTCCCCCAGCGGCCGCTTCTGCTGGAACAGTCGAACGGTCTGACGCGTCGCGCATCGGGGGCTCCCTTCAGCCGACCACGACGCGCGGCTGGCGCGCGGGATCGGGCTCGGCCTTGATAATCAACTCACGCACCATCCAGGGAACATTTCCCTCGCCGAAGAGAACGAATCCGATATTCGCCGCCAGCGGCGTCTCATCCGACCAGCCGAAGTGAATCTCCGGCGGTTTTCCGACTTTCGAGAGTTCGAGCGCAACCGCCGCGATGACATGCGCGATCGATGCAACGCCCGTGATTCGCAGGGTGATCCGCCCTTCCTTTTCCGTCACTTCAAGCATCGGCGATTGATAAAACTCGCTGACATCCCCGCGCTGGGCTTCGATGAACACCAGGGGAATATCGGGAGTGAGATGATGCTCTTCACGCATGCTCTCCTCTTTGTCTTCAAGCCCGCGCCGACCGGGCCGATGCGGAACGAGCACGGGAAACTCGATGTGTCGCATGCTGTCCCAGAGGAACTTGGAATGATCATCTTTGAAGCGGAAGCCGGTGAAACGAAGTTCCGTGCTTCGCATCGTTCGCGAGAAGAACGACGAAAACAGGACCGCAGCGATGAAGCAGCCTGCAATCTTCATCCCGGCGGGCTTCTCGATGATGATGGCGACGGTGGTATACAGGAATACGAAAGTGACGAGCGCGTAGCCCCAGTGCAGACGTCGCCACCACGACCCGGTTCTTTCCCGCCAGATCTCGATCACGGTTGCGAATGCGGCACTCAGCATGAGGACGACGACGCCGGTGGCGTACGCGTCCCCCTGGTCGGCAACATCCGCGTTGAAGACCCAGGTCACGAACAGGTTGATGGCCGTGAACAGAAAGACCAGCGGCCGAACCGCTCTCGCCCATTCGGGAGCCATGCCGTAGCGCGGCAGGTATTGAGGAGTCAGATTGAGCAATCCCGACATCGCGCTCGCTCCGGCGAACCAGAGGATCACGAC
Source organism: Planctomycetaceae bacterium (assembly GCA_050246455.1). Taxonomy (GTDB): domain Bacteria; phylum Planctomycetota; class Planctomycetia; order Planctomycetales; family Planctomycetaceae; genus CAZVJA01. Next base: position 1,456 of record JBFWWA010000624.1, on the reverse strand, counting down.
GGTCGAGATGTCGTAGATTGTTCCGAAGATATGGCCGAAGAGCGGACTGATCGGAATGCTTCCTTCGCCGTGCGCAAGATACGCCAGCGCGCGGTTCGCGGCACGCCCTCCGGGATCGCCTCCTTCCGGAGCTCGCAGTTCCTCAGGTGCAATGAGCGTCGCCGTTACCAGAGACGAAGCCAGCAGCAACGTGCACATGATGAGCGCCGCCGTGAGCAGCAGCTTCTTCGCATCTCGAACACGGCTCTTGAGCTGCTCTTCGGGTGTTTCTCCGGTTCCCTTGATGAGCGCCATCACGATGACGCCGGTTTCAAAGCCCGAGAGACCGAGCGCCAGTTTGGGAAAGAATAGAAGGCACAGCAGAACGATGGTAATCCAGTCATGCCCCTGCAACGGGGAGTGCGCAATCCGCCAGTCGGTTTGCACGAAGACCTGGTTCCACCAGTCCTGCAGGTGCGACGGATGAGTCGCGAGGTAATACAGCGCAGAGCCGAGCAGAATGACATTGAGGAACAGGTACGTTCCGACAATAACCACCGCAATGCCGATAACCTCTTTGAAACCGCGGAGAAACGTCACGCCGAGTGCGACCAGCAACGTCATCGTCACGAACATCTGGTGATGCAGGAGTTCGGGTGCCTTGTTCCAGAACGGGTTGTGGATGAGGTGCTCCGCAGCGTCGGCAGCCGAGAGAGTTTTCGTGATGACGAAATCGGTCGCTGCGAATCCGAGCAGCACCAGCACCAGAAGCTTGCCGGTCCAGCCGTGTACCAGCCGTTCCAGCATGCCGATTGACCCCTGCCCGTGCGGCGACGACTGCGCAACGTGCCGATAAACCGGAACCGCCCCCAGCAGCGTCACCAGCACGAGGATAATTGTGGCAAGTGGCGACAGCCGACCGGTCGACTCGAACGCGATCGACGGCTGATAGCCGAGGGTGCTGAAGTAGTCAACGCCGGTGAGACAGAGCACCCAGACCCAGAATGTCTGATGCGCGTGCTCCGTGTGTCCGGGCGTCAGATCGAGTTTGATACTCGATTCCGACAGTTTCTGAGCTTGCTTTCCGGTCTCTGTCGCCACTGCACTCTCATCCGAAATTCAACTGCGAACCGCTCCGGTTCGCTGGGAGTCAATTCAGGCACGCGCGATCGGACTGGGGATCGCTCACGGAGCTTCACCGTCGGCGACAGGCTTCGAGGCACGTTTCCGGTGGCGAAGAATATAGACCGCAACGATCACCGCACCTCCCGCAAACAGGCCGATGGTGATTTCGCGTTTGAATTGCTCCCACAGCCTCAGCGCGTCGTCACCGAAGTAATAGCCTGTGAGGGTCAGGATGGTCACCCACAACCCCGCTCCGGTCGTGGTCCAGAAGCAGAAGCGCAGGAGGTCCATCCGCGCAAGTCCGGCGGGAATGCTGATGAGATGCCGAATCACGGGAAGCAGACGGCAGACA
>JBFWWA010000623.1:0-3256 GCA_050246455.1 Planctomycetaceae bacterium | reverse complement strand
GCCTCATGCAGAGCCGGTTCCCGGTTCCGCCGTCCAGCAGATGCAGAAGGCGTGCGCGGAACTGGAATGCTGGTCGATCTTCGGAATGCTCGAAGCCGACGGCGAGCGCCTCTTCAATGCGGCCGTTCTCGTCGGACCGGAAGGGCTGGGAGGGGTTTACCGGAAAGTACACCTGCCGTACCTGGGGGTCGACATGTTCACGACCCATGGCGACAGGCCGTTCGCGGTGCAGGGAGCGGGAAAACTGCGCGTCGGGATGAATATCTGCTACGACTCGGCATTTCCCGAAGCCGCCCGGTCGCTGACGCTGCTCGGCGCGGACCTGATCGCACTTCCGACAAACTGGCCGGGTGGGGCGGAGTGCACCGCTTCCTGCTGCGTGAACGCGCGGGCGCTCGAAAACGGAGTCTATTACATCGCGGTCAATCGGGGGGACTCGGAACGGGGGTTCCAGTTCATCGGCCGCAGCATCATTTCTGATCCTTACGGACACACCCTGGCCGTTGCGCCGCCGCAAGGAGAGACGGTGATCTACGCCGATCTCGACCTGGACCGCGCACGCCGCAAGCATTACGTCCGCGTTCCGGGCAAGCATGAGATCGATCGGCTCGCGGACCGTCGGCCGGAAATGTACACGCGTCTTACCGAACCGCACAATCTGAAGAGTCCGGGACGCGGTTAGATTCAACTGCGGGTCGGGTGGCACGCCCTGAGCCTGCGAAGGGCGTGGTGTGATAGCGCGAAGACCTCAGCCTTTGCAGAACATCCCCCCGAACTTAAGCCGATCAACCCCGGGCACACCCTACGGATTCCGAAACCGACTGACTCCCCGAGAATTCCACTCTGTGACGTCACAACGAAAAGGGGATACAATAGCGGCATGTCGCTGCTCAATCCCGCCATCCTGACCGGCTTTGCCCTCGCTGCAATACCGGTGATCCTGCATCTGCTGATGCGGCAGCGTCCGAAGAAACTCCTGTTCCCGGCTCTTCGCCTGATTCAGGCGCGCCGCAAGAACAACGTCCGCCGTCTCCGGCTGCGGCACTTCTGGCTGCTCCTGCTGAGAGTCCTGGTGATCGGGCTGCTCGTGGCCGCACTGACGCGTCCCTCGCTTCCCGCAGCCGACTACGAACCGAGCCTGGGTGAATGGGTCACCACGGCGGCTCTCGTGGCGCTCGCCCTGATGGTTTATCAGGGAATGCTTCGGTTCTGGGAACGGGAGCGGACACCGAACCACGTTCTGGCGTATCGCCGCTCGATGCTCCGCGGCGCCGTCGGCGCCGGACTGGGCGCACTGCTGCTGCTGTTTGTGGTCTGGCCGTACGCGCGGCGCATTTCCGCGGAGATCACGAGCCCGCTTCCGAAAGTCGATCGCAACCTTCCGGTGGCCGCGGTGTTCGTGTTCGACACCAGCCTGAGCATGAGCTACCGGCTCCACAGCAAGACACGGCTCGAGGTCGCGCAGGAAATCGCCTCGGAACATCTCGAGAAGCTTCCCCAGGGAAGCCGCGTCGCCATCGCCGATACGTCGACGGCAAACGCCATCCTGTTTCAAGGGGAGCAGGGGGGCGCGCAGGAACGGCTCTCCGCACTGAAAACGAAGGCCGTGAGTCTCAAGCTGAACGACCGCATCCGGGCCGCCATCGGAATGCAGGAAGACGATTTCAAACGGACGCAGTCATCGCAGGAGTCGGTCCCGGAAGAACTCCGAACCGATCGCTTTCTGCGCGAGATTTATCTGTTCACCGATCTGGCGGCGACGGCGTGGCGGCCTACCGACGCGCAGGAACTTCTCAAGAAGGAACTGGAACGGCTCCCGTGGCTGCAGGTCTATCTGATCGACGTCGGCGTCGAAGGTCCGACGAACGTGGGAATCTCGGCGGTCCGTTTGTCGTCCCAAACCGTGTCGATCGGGGGGGAACTGAGTGTCGATCTGGGAATCGAATCGGTCGGCGCACCGGGCGCGGAGGCCGTCGTTGAACTGCACGTGCAGAACGACAAGCGGAATCTGGTGAAGCGCGAGCAGCGTTCGGTCAAGGTCGAGGGGAGTTCCCAGAGTGGAATGACGTTTACCGTTCCGGGAATTTCTGCACCGATCACGCACGGCGAGGTCCGGCTCGTCGCAAGCGATCCGTTTCAGGCGGACGACATTCGCTACTTTACGATTGCGGCGGTCGCTGCGCCCGAAGTGCTCATTGTTTCAAGCAATCCGGCGGAATCGAACTTGTGGCGGCAGGCGCTCGCGCCGGCGGAGCTGACGGCTCTGGGCAAGACGCGATACCGCTGCACCGAGATCGATGCGTCGAAACTGGACGAGACCGATCTGCGGCCGTATCAGATTGTCTGCCTTGTCAGCGTTCGCTCCCCCTCGGAAGAGGCGTGGCGGAAACTCGACCAGTTCGTCAGCGCGGGAGGGGGCCTGACGGTCATCGTCGGGCATCGCGACGTCGACCCGGTGGCCTACAACACGGAAGCGGCTCAGACGTTTCTTCCTGCGTCGCTTGCCGGTCACATTCGCTTTCAGGAACCGGCGCATCTCGACTTGCGCGATTTCACGAATCCGATGTTCGCGAAGTTTGAGCACTTCGACGGCGGGTTCGGCCCGCTCGCCACGGTCGACATTCGCCGCTGCTGGAGTGTTTCGCCGCTCCAGGGGGCGTCGGTCGTCGCCAACTATAATGACGCCCGCGCTCTGCCGGCCATTGTGGAAAAAGTGCACGGCAAGGGGCGGACCGTGATGCTCACGACGGCGGTCGATCGGGGAGGGTGGAGCGACCTTCCGCTCGCGGAGTTCCGCTTTCTCGCGCTCGCCGATCAGATGATGCAGCACCTGGGACGAAGGAACGCGAACGTCTACAACTACATCGCCGGCGATGAAGTCATTCTCCATCTGGATCCCGAACAGCCGCTCAATCGTTACCTGCTCCGCAAGCCCGGCTTCGAGCAGCTGCCGGGGGAACTGCCCGTGGGTGCGGAAGTTCTTTCGATCCGCGACGCCGACCAGGTCGGCCAGTTCGAAGTCATCGCCGCAGAAAATGAGCCCCCGTTCTCGAGCGGATTCAGCGTAAATGGCTCCCCCGACGAAAGCCGGTTTGAACGGATCGGAGGGCCCGAGCTCGACAATCTTCTCGGCGCGGGGCGTTACAGTCTTGCGCAGAACAGTGAGGGGCTGACGCGGAACGTGCAGCATGGCCGGATCGGCGAGGAGATTTATCCGCTGGTGCTGATGGGCGTGATCCTGGTGTTCTGTGCGGAG
>JBFWWA010000622.1:0-3271 GCA_050246455.1 Planctomycetaceae bacterium | reverse complement strand
GGGCGTCATCGAATCCGCACTCCCCGCCGATCCGGATGGCCGCGTCATCTCGGATTCCTATTGCGCCGGCACTCCCCTGCTCCGCCGGCCTCTTGCCGTGAAAAGGTGCGTGCCTGCGTAGTCGGACGGCGGATCCGGACCCGACGCCGGGAGATTTTTTTCTTCCGGACTCGTTGAGCGGGAAATTCCGGGGAGTTCCGCCACTGACCCGGAGAAGCGGTCGCGAAATGTCTTTCCCCCAGGTTTGACGCAGGAAATCGCGAGAAATACGAGGCCAGAAGGCCCCGCCGAGCCATTGCGTGCAGCCAGGAATCGCGGTGGCGGACCTTCCCTTTCGACGTAAAAAGTCACGAATTTTGCTCAAGGGCGGAGATCATGCTGATTCTGATCTAGAACCAGAATCGATATTGATGATACAAGTCCGCCCCCAAAATTTGATTTTCGCATAAAGCTGAAAGGACTCAGCATGCGAGAACCGACGACACTCGCCCGGCCAGGATCGGCCGGAACGAGAGTGCCCGAGTGGTTTCGAATCTGGATTGTCTCCGCCTCCATCTGGGGACTCTTTCTTTCCGGGGCGACACTCGCCACCGCCCTCGCCCAGGAAGGATCCTCTCCCCCACTCAGGCTACGACGAACCGAACTGAAGCCACCGCTCCCCGCGACGAACACCGCCCCCAAAATTACCGGCGATTCCGCCGACCTCTCCGCCAGCCGCCTGATTCTCAGTCAGCTCCTCTATCGAAGCCGCCCGCAGCAGGTGGCTCTGGAACGAGCGAACGCGGCCTTCCAGTCGGGCAAAGACCTCGATGGACTTCTCTTCCTCCAGCAAGCCCTCGATACTCCTCACGACAGTTTCCAGTGGCGTTCCAACAACGGACTTTCGAGCGCGCGACGCGAAGCGCGCTCTCTTCTGAGCGGCCAGTCGGTCGAAACGCTCGAGCTTTACGCGCGTCTGCATGGACCGGAATCCGATAAGCTGCTCGCGCTGGCGGAGCAGTCGGGAGATATGCGGCGGATCAGCGAAGTCGCGCGCCGCTTCTTCCACACGTCGGCCGGATTCAGGGCGGTCGATCTCCAGGCAACGTGGTGGCTGGACCGGGGAGAGTTCGAACTGGCAGCTCACGCCTGGGCGAAACTTCTTTCCGATCCGAGTCACCGGAGCCGCGTCACCGGACCGCTTCGCGCGAAGTTCGAACTTGCGGAGCGTCTTGCGCATCCGGACGGAACCGCGATCGTCACGTTTCACCAGCCGGCCGAAATGGAACCCGGAGCGCCGGTGCGAACTGCAGCGGTCGATGGATCGGGCCGAAGCGATGTCGGCGGGGACCGCGTGGTACCGATCTCCGCGACGCGCGTGTCGGTTCCGGAATCGCCATTTGCGCGCATGCGATCCGAGCGAAAGAACGGTGCGATCGGCCGTTCCCCGTACTTGAAGCCGATCTGGGGAATCGATTTCGCGGCGGAAAGTCCGGATACGGTGGGAACTCCGCTCGCGAACTGGGAAGAGGAGCAGATCCGCGGCCAGCGCCCGCTCGCCGTCGCGAACTTCGCGCACATTGACGGTTCCCTCGTCATCGTCCGCGACTACGAGGGAATTCGTGCCGTGCACCGCGATACCGGCGCACCGGCCTGGAAGTATGTCGGAGCCAGCTCACTCGCGCAGGCCGCCCGCGAGGTTCAAGCGTCGGGCGACGGGAACGCGGAGAGCACCTCACGACAGAACGTCCTCAACTATCTGTTCCACCTCCATTCCGGCAACGCAACGCTCGGAACGCTGAGCAGCGACGGCCAGCGGGTGTATGCCGTCGATCACCTCGACATTCGTCCCCGTCCCTCCAACGGCGACCGCGTCGGTTCACACGCGGTGGTTGCCGGGCGACGAAGCGAATCGACACGCGCCGAACGAATCACGCGCGAATCGAACCGGCTCATTGCGATCGATCTCGTTCAGCCGGAATCGGCCCGGAACTCCGTCACGCCCGCCTGGACCATCGGCGGAACGGTCGGAGCGATCAACTGGTTCTATCGCATGGATGAAAACGACGACGGGCGCGTCACCGTCGACGAATTCACCGGCGGCACCGAGCTGTTCGCGGAGATCGACAAGGATTCCGACGGATTGATCCGCGCCACCGAGGCGGATGCGTTCTCAAACCGTTCCCGACCGAACGGCGTCCTCACCGGCCACTTTTTCCTCGGCCCGCCGCGACCGGTCGACGGCCGGTTGTTTGCGATGACCGAATGCGACCGTCAGCTGAACCTGGTGGCCCTCGATGCGAGAACCGGCGGCCTGCTCTGGTCCCAGGGAATCGGATTCGTCGATCATCCGGTCGAAGACGATCCGTTCCGCTACACGCTCTCCTGCTCACCGGTCTTCGCCGGCGGGGTTGTCATCTGCCCGACGCAGATCGGAGTTCTTGCGGGAGTCGATGCCAGTGACGGCGCGCTCTTGTGGGCCTACTACTACGGCGATGACGACAGCAGCAGCCCGTTTGGAAACTGGTCGTACGCGGTCCGTCGCTCGTTTGGTCACCAGGGATTCACCGGCGAACCCGAAGTTCACGGCGAGCGAATTGTATACATGCCCCGGCAATCGGATCAGATTCACTGCCTCGACGTGAAAACCGGCAAGCTCGCCTGGAAGATTCCGCGTGCCGGCGCGGAGTACGTCGCGGCGCTGACCGACGATGTCGTGATGGTTGTCGGCCTCCGCTACTGTCGCGGCATATCGCTGGCGACGGGAGACGATCTCTGGACGTCGCGGCTGGGAATGCCGGCGGGGCGCGGCGTGCAGGTCGGCCGGCAATACCTGGTTCCTTTGCAGGAAGGTCGCATCGCAACCGTCGAGATCTCCACCGGCCACGAAGTCGGGCTTTCCACGCCCCTTTCGAACGACATTCAGTTTCCCGATGCAGCGACTGCGCCGGCGCAGGCCGACGAAGACGAGAACGAATCGAGTCCCTCCGCAGCCGCACTCGCCAGCAGGCCGATCCGCGATTCCTGGCGGCCGGGCAATCTGGTTATTTCGGACGATAAGGTGCTGTCGGTCGATTCGCGACGCATCGTCGCGCTACCGCAGTCCGAACCTCTGCTCAACCGGATCCGGACCGATCTGGAGGATGCCGGCGCCGGACCGGACCAGTTACTGCTCGCCGGCGAACTCGAGTCGACATTGGGTCAGATCGGCGCTGCCAAAGGGCACATCCGTCAAGCTTTGGCCCTCCCGCTGGAAGCCGAACAGCGGCAGCGCGCCGAGCTTCTGATGCGG
>JBFWWA010000621.1:0-3284 GCA_050246455.1 Planctomycetaceae bacterium | reverse complement strand
CTTCGACATCGAGTATCCGACGCAGTATGCCAACGCGCTGTCGATCACGATCGACGATCGATTTCCGAACTCGCAGGCCGGCTCGGTTGACGACCCAGCGGGTCTCATCGACGACCTCGGGGGGCAGACGACTGTGCCGAACCTCGGCCTTTCACCGGCGTGGGTCCGGCTCGGCTACATCGAGGTGCTTGCCACAGCGCGCGGCCAGGCTGCGTTCACGCTCGCGCCCGGAACCGTTTCTATCGAATTGGAGACGGGCACCGTCAACTGGGATGACGTGGATCTCCTCGATGATGCCACGGTCGATCACCAGGGAAGCGAATGGGTCGACGTCTCGCTTTCGCTTGTGACAACCGAAACCACAACGGATGCGAACGGCGAAGCCGCGGCGCTCCCGGCCGATGCGGCGTACGTTCACGAGTGGGAGTCGTACTGGGTTGAAGTCTGGCTCGATACTCCCCACATCAATTCGCGCGGCATCGCCTCCGCGAGCATCGACTTCTCGTATGCCGTTGGACTGGCAACGGCGACCGCAGTCGAGTTCGGTCCGGCTTTCACCGGGACATCGAGTATTGATGATGCCACCGGGCAGGTGCAGCTCGAAGCCGCAACGGCCCTGACGACTGTCGGCGACGACGCGAAGGTGCTTGTCGCGCGGGTTCGCTTTGAACCGGGTGCTTCCGATCAAGCCGAAGTCGATGAGGCCGGTCGCTTCGTCGGACCGCATTCGCTCGCGTTGACTCTGAACGATGCAACGGTCGGGCTCACAAGCTCCTCGAGCGCCCGCGAGTTCGAGGGTTCGATTGCACAGACGGATGTCTACTCGGTCATCTACGACATCGACGACAACGACCTCATTGATTTCGGAGACTTCGCGTTCTTCTCGCCGGCGTTTGGTGGAAATGAAGGGGACGCGGAACCTCCTTACATCTGGTGGGCGGACTTTGACAAGTCGGGGACGGTCGACTTCGGAGATCTCGCGCTGTTTGCGTCCAATTTCGGCAAGAGCAAAAGTGCCGTGGCGGCCGGGTCGGAATCGCTGACGTTTGCAGCCAACTATCCGACAGCCTGGGTCAACGCTGCGGGACTGACGTTATTTTCCTTCGCCGCGCCGAATGCAGTGACGGCGGATGTTGCTCCGGGCGAGTCGGCTGCTGCGAAGATTGTCGACGAGCCGGTTGCGACCCCGGTTTCGCTCCCCTCGGAGCCGAAGGTCGAACCGGTGGGCGCCGTGGAGGGGGTTACGGAATCGAGCTCCACATCGCCACGGACGGTTTCCGTCGCGAAAGAAAAGGCCGCCGTTCCGAATCTGCAGGAACAACAGCGACGTCGGCGCAGCGATCGAAGAATCGCGGACGCGGAAAAGAACGAATCGCGTAAAGAGAAATCGAGCTCACGGGAGCGGAAGAGCTCTCGAAGCTCCGCGCCGGAAACTGCGCTGCTCGACAAGGTCTTCACGGAATTGCCGCGCAACTTCGACGACGATCGTCCTCTGAAACGTCGCCGCCGTTAGCTTGAGCCCCGGCCAAGCCGGCTCACCGCGCCGGAACCGAATCCGCCCGCGGTGAGCATGGCCGAATCCGCCCGCGGTGAGCATTGCCGAATCCGTCGGTCTTACAGGACCAGCTTCCCGCGGATGCCGGGGACGATGGCCGTATCAAAAAGTCCCGAAGCGGATTCGATGATCTGCAGGTCGGCGGTCAGGTTGAAGAAGGGCGTGACGGCGATGTTGTAGAACAGTTCGTAGCCCTGGCCGTCCTGAAGCTGCAGGAAGTTCGAAACGATCGGGCCGATGGTGTCGCTGCTGTTCGCGCGGTACCAGCCGACGCCCCAGGAGTCTTTCTCGCGGCAACGAATCGGGCTGGTTCCGCCAAATCCGAAGCTGTAGAACGACTCGATCGGGTTCGTATCTTCGTCGGCGACGCCCGCACGTCCGAAAATACCCCAGCCGACGTTCGGATTCTCGGAGCTCGTCATGAGGTACTGGTCGAAGTTCCAGTACAGGCTCCACGAACCGTCATGCCGCTCGATAGGGATGTTGAGATCCGGGATGACGATACGAGGATCCTGCTCGAGTGCCGCGTAGGATCGGCTTCCCCAGGTTCCGCCGATGAGCTGGTGGCCCGGCATATCGAGGAAGTTTGTCGGCAGACGCATTTCGGAAGCGAGCGTTACCCCTTCTTCGAACAACTCATCGAAGCCGGTGGTGGAAACGGTGCTCGTCGGGTTAATTGCCATGAACTGAAAGATCGGCTGCAGATCGCGAAGGACGACGAAGCCGGCGCCGAGCGTGGAATAAGGAACCGTGCGGAAGGCGAGCGGCGTGCCGACGAATCCGATGTTCATGAACTGGTCTTTGCCGCGCGCTCCGGCGAACGCGTTGGCGTCGCCGTCGAGTGTATCGAGCTTGCCGAAGAAGAAGCCGAAGGTCGGCGAGAGCATTTGCGTGAAGTGGAAGTTCGTGATGAGGAGCTCTTCCTGGAAGTCCGGGAGTTCTCCGTAGATGTTGGCGGGGAGGAGCGCACCGGTGTCGCGGTTGATGGTCTCACCCCAGCGATGCTCCGCGCGAATTTTGAGGAAGAGTCCTTCGCGATTGGCGAGCTTCCCCATGTCGAAGTTCATGAGATAGTCGCCGCGTCCCGCGTATTCGAAGCGCTGCTCGCGTCCGCCGCGCGCGACTCCCTGGTAGAACTGCGTGACATCACCCTGGAACGTGATGCCCGATTCCGCCATTGAGGTGCGGCAGCCTCCCCAGTCGCCGGTCAGCTGCGAAATCCCGCTGCAGTCGTAGCAGTAGGGGCTGCAGCAACATTCGTCGAAGCATTGATCCACGTCCATGAGGCCGGGCGAACAGCTGTCGCACGTTTCCTGCGCGGCGGCCGAAGCGGCACCAAAACTGAGCAGCAGAATGGCGACGTGACTTCGCAGCAGAACGTGGAAAGGCTGCATCTCGACCTCCGTGTTCGGGCTTGAGCGCGGTGGAGTCCCGCCTGGGCGCGTGGCGATTACCATCGGCCACGGTACGCCCGTTAACAATGGCATCGGTCGTGCCGGTCGGCCGGGTCCAGTTGTTCCGCTCACGCCTGTGGTCGATGTTCTGACGAGAGATCGCGAAGTGCCATCCGTGCCGTTTGTAGGGGTCGTGAGGGGGGAAAGAAGAGCGGGCCGGGATCGGCAGATTGCCGATTCCGACCCGCTTAAAAGCTTTCCGAACTCAGCTTTGCAGTCGAATGGAGACGGGGAGACATGCCCTCGAAAGACCGAGGGCGTGCCACCGTTTCCGT
>JBFWWA010000620.1:0-3310 GCA_050246455.1 Planctomycetaceae bacterium | reverse complement strand
AAGACACCGCCTCCGATCATTGAGCCCACGACGAGCGCAATGAGAGGCAGAAGCGTGAGTTTTCCAGAATCGCCAGCGACGGCGGTGGTAGAGTCTCCGGCTGCGGCTTGAGTTGTCGCGGTCATGCTGCATCCCCCCGGTGTCAGCGTCGCGCAAAGCTTTAGTGCTGCGGTCTCAAGTCAGCATCGGCCCTTCTAATTGCTCGGTCGCCCTACCGCACAATCACGCGGAACGGCTGACCCCCTCTTCGGACTCCATTCCGATGATCGTACTGCGATAGGAATTAACTCTGACGTACTTCCGACTTCACCCAGCCCATGCGCCGCAGGCACTAAATATTGGATAGGCGGAGACGCCTATCCCAAACTGGATCATTTCGAAGCGAGTACTACTCACTATGAGATGGGAGTCATTTTACATCGTCAAGCGAAATGACGCATGACGACGGGCGGTGGAATGGCCGTTCATCCCAACCCAAGAGCACAGGCAAGGGAGACGCCGCCACTTGGCATCGCTGAACCAGCCGATATCGGCCAAGTCAGCGCTTCAGATGAGGCACTCTCAAGCTTGTCGCCGGCTATTGGGAACGCCAAGCGTTTGCCCTGGGCTCCACCTTTTGGTCTCTGGGGCGCGCCAACCGGATAGGGTCGATCTGGCGGGTTGAGCGAAACCACACCTGCGGTTCAGCAAAGGGGTGCATCTCTCCGCAACCAAGGTGACCCGCATATCGGACGATATATGGGTGATTTTGCGGGGAGCTACTGCCGCTTCGCTGCAATACTGTTCAAAACTGCATCGAGATCGTCACGCTTCAAAAACAATCCTGTCCCCTTGATGTGTCTTATTGATCAGCGCAAAAAATACTTCTGTGCTAGAGAAAGCTCCGTCGCCGGCGCGCAGTCCGCAAGTTTGCCGTCGACGAATACATCGAAGGTCTGCGGATTCACGCGGATGGTCGGGCACAGGTCGTTGTGCAGCATGTCGCCCTTTTTGAGACGCCGGGTCCCTCCAATGGGCAGGAGAGGCTTCTCCAATCTCGCTTGTCCCGCAACGTCGCGATCGAGCGCCAAACTATGAACGAAGTTGGCGCTACAGCTTTGCGGCGCCGTACCGAACGCGCCCCATTGCGGCCGTGCGACCAGCGGCTCCACTTCATTCAGGCAGGCCGCAGCATCGCCGGTCATTGCCCAGACGCAGTAGCCCGCCTTGAATACGGCGCGAGGCTTGACGCCGAAATGGGTGAAATCCCAAATCACGAGATCGGCCATTTTACCGGGCTCGATGGAGCCGACGTAGCGGTCGATGCCGAAGGTTCGCGCCGGATTGATGGTGTATTTCGCGATGTAGCGCTTGATACGCTCATTGTCGCCGGCGCGGCTGGCTTCTTCGGGTAGACGTCCGCGCTGATCCCGCATTTTACTCGCGAGTTGCCAAGTTCGCGTGATCACCTCGTTCACCCGGCCCATGCCCTGGCTGTCGGATCCCAGCATCGAGATCGCGCCCATGTCATGGAGGACATCCTCGGCCGAGATCGTCTGGCGGCGTATCCGGCTCTGCGCATGCGCGACATCCTCGGGAATGTCTGCGCGGAGAGCATGCGCCAGCATCGTCATGTCGAGATGTTCGTCGAAGGTATTGATGGTATAGGGGTTGGTGGGATTGGTCGAGGAGGGGAGGCAGTACGGCTCGCCATTGCAACGGATGATGTCGGGCGCATGGCCTCCGCCGGCGCCCTCGGTGTGATACATGTGGATCGTGCGGCCGGCGATCGCAGCACGCGTGTCCTCGTAGAAGCCGGATTCGTTCAGCGTGTCCGTATGCAGCTGGACCTGGAAGTCGAGCTCGTCCGCGACCGCGAGACAGACATCGATGACGGCGGGCGGCGCGCCGAAATCCTCGTGGATCTTCACGCCGAGCACACCGCAGCCCATCAGCTCGCTGATGGCGGCAGCGCTATGCGAGCTGCCGCGCGAGAGGAACCCGAAATTCATCGGAAACGCCTCGCAGGCGCGCAGCATCCGGAACGTGTCGATGGGGCTACCTTGATCGATTGCGAGGAAAGGGTGGCTCATGCCACCGCCGATCAGGGTGGTGAGGCCGGTGCTGAGGCCATGATGGCATTGCTCGGCGCCGATAAAATGCACATGGACGTCGATGCCCCCGGGCGTGACGATCTTCCCCTCGCCACATTCCACGGCGGTCGAATTGCCGATGACGAGCTTGTCGTCGACGCCGTTCATGGTCGCGGGGTTGCCCGCCTTGCCGATGCCAACGATCTTGCCGTCCTTGACGCCGATGTCGCCTTTGACGATCCCGACGACCGGGTCGATAACCACCGCATTCTGGATCAGGAGATCGAGCGCCCCATCCTTGTTGGTGCGCGTCGAGATCGCCATCCCATCGCGCACCGCCTTGCCACCACCGGCCATGCATTCATCGCCGTAGATGGCATGGTCTCGTTCGATTTCCGCGAGCAAGGATGTGTCGCCCAGTCGGATGCAATCGCCCGTCGTGGGGCCGAACATCTCGGCATAAGCCTTCCGCGTCATGGTCACCATTGTTGCGTTCCCCCGCTCAAGCGCCCTTGAAACCATGTGACCGGGCGCGCTCGAGCGCTCGGGCCTTGGTTTCCTCGAGATGAACCGGTCCGTTGGTCAGGGCGTTGAATCCGCTGATTTCGCCTGTGCCACCGAAGGCGACGAGATCGACCTCCCTCGATTCGCCCGGCTCGAAGCGAACCGCGGTGCCGGACGGGCAGTCGAGGCGCATGCCGAAGGCGGCGGCGCGATCGAAATCGAGGGCCTTGTTCGCCTCGAAGAAATGAAAGTGGCTGCCGATCTGAACCCCACGGTCACCCGTATTGGTCACCATCAGACGCGCACGGCGGCGCCCGGCATTGAGCTCGATCTCGCCCGCCGGCGTCAGGATTTCGCCCGGGATTCGCGTTGCGCCGGAGGCGGGCGCGACATTGCCGGGACGTATCGGATCATGCACGCTGATCATCTTCGAGCCGTCGGGAAACATCGCCTCTACCTGAACGATCCGGACAAGCCGGTCGACTTGCGGCAACACGTCGTCGGTGGTCAGCAGCCTGCTGCCGCGACCGATGAGCTCGGCCAAGCTTTGCCCCTGGCGCGCCCCCATCATCAGCTCGTCGCAGATATAGGCGACAGCCTCCGGCTGGCTGAGCTTGATGCCTCGCGCCAGGTTGCGGCGCGCCATTTCGGCGGCGGCGAAGATCGTCAGTCGTTCCTGTTCGGTCGGTGTCAGCATCATGGCGGGTCAACACCCCTCGTCGAAGCGTTGCTTG
>JBFWWA010000619.1:0-3311 GCA_050246455.1 Planctomycetaceae bacterium | reverse complement strand
CCGCAGGGTGGCCCAGACAACCGGTACGGTTGTCTGGGTGACGGAGTCACAAGAGGCCGCAGCAAATTTTCCGTCTGCAACTCTTCCAATCGACCCAGCGGATCGGAACTTCGATATTGCGGCGTTGCTCCTGCCACCTGGCTGAGCATCCACTGCCATTCTGGTCCGCACGAAATCGATGAGGCAAGCCTCTTGTGACTTCGTCACCCAGACGCGGGTGCGTCTGGGCCACCCCGCGGAATCGGCGTCCGTGGAATTGGTGGGCACAGCCCACCATACGGAAGCGGATTTCAGATCTTCCCCGACGCGGCGAGTTCGCTTTCGAGTTTCTCCTGGTAGGCGCGCTGGGCGATGCGGTCTTCTTTCGCGGCGGCGGAATAATAAACGAGGCCGATCGCTTGCCGGGTCCGGTTCTCGCTGACGTTGCCGTCCGCGCGGTGAATCGTGACGGAATGGTGCACCAGCGCATCCCCGGGGTGGGCGTGGAATTTCACTTCCTTCGCCGTGTCGCTGTCGCCGTAATCGCCGATTCCCTGCGAGAAGCCGAGCGTGTCGGTGCGGCGGTGGGCACGCAGTCCTTGCCGGTGCGAACCACGGACGTAACGAAGGCAGCCGTTTTCGTCGTCGACGTCGTCGAGCGCGAGCCAGATCGTCACCGCTTCGCACGGGTTGATCATGAAGTAATAGCCATCCTGGTGCGGCGGCGTCGCTTTGCCGACCTTCGGCGGCTTGTTGAAGTATTCGACTCCCTTCGAGACGACCTCGCCCCCCATCAGCAGGCTGGCGAGCTTCTCGAAGCGGCTGCCGTGGCAGAGGTCATGGAAATAATCGTCGTGCTTGTCCATCCGGACGAGCTGCTTGAGCGTCAGGTTGTTCGCTTTGTCTTCGTAGAACTTGTCGGCGGGAGGGACATTGGGAACGACTTCGCGGACGTAGTGCTCGAGCTTCGACTTGAGCTCCGCCGTTTCGTTCTTGTCGAGAAACGCGGAGAGATACACGAACCCGTCGGTGTCAAACGCCTGCTTCGTCTCAGGAGTGATATGCCGGTCGCTCACGGGAACCTCCGGGGTCATTGGGGGTGGGTGTCGAATTGAGGGACGTTTCCTGGGGCGAGATGATGGCAGCGGCTCTCGACTCTCTGCCCGCGACTGTCGACCACTTATGATACACTGCATTTTCGGAGACAGGAAATGCCCGATCGCACGATTTATTTCAACGGCCGGTTCGTTCCCGAAGGGGAAGGGCGGGTCTCGATTTTCGACTCCGCGCTGCAGTTCGGCGATATGGCCTTCGAGTCAACGCGAACGTTCGGCGGCAAGCCGTTCCGGCTCAGGGAGCATCTCGAACGACTCTACGGCTCGATGTGCGAGCTCGAAATTCAATGCGGGCTCGAGATCGATCAGCTCGAAGCGGTGACCCACGAAACGCTGGCGCTCAATGCGGAGACCGAATCGAGCGAGATGGAATGGCAGATCGTCCACAACGTTTCACGCGGACCGCTGCCGCTGTACCAGGCGGCCGTCGAGACCGTGATGCGGCCGACAGTACTGATTTACTGCTGGCCGCTCGTTTCCCAGATGGGCAGATTCGCTCCGAACTACGTCAACGGCGTTCCGCTCGTCATTCCGGCGCAGCGGCATATTCCGGCATCGCTCCTGAATCCGCATGCAAAAACCCGGAGCCGCGCGCACTCGCAACTGGCGCTGTTGCAGGCGAATCGGATTCAGCCGGGGAGCTGGCCGCTTCTGCTCGATCCGGAGGGGTTCGTCACGGAGGGGACGAGCTGGAATGTCTTTCTGGTGAAGAAGGGAGAACTCATCACCCCGGATTTGAGCCAGGTGCTGGAAGGAGTGAGCCGTCGGACGACGATCGACATTGCCCGACGGAACGGCATCCCGGTTCGCGAAGGGGAGCTTACGCGTGACGACCTGCTCTCGGCGGATGAGATTCTCTGCACGGCGACGTCGTTCTGCATCGTGCACGCGGCGATGTTTGAAGGAAAGCGGGTGGGGGACGGAAAGCAGGGGGATGTCTGCCGTCAGCTCGCAGCCGGATGGAAGGATGTTGTCGGACTCGATTTTGTCGCGCAGGCGGAACGATTCGCCGCGGAGCTGCCCGCGTGGGAACGACGCGAGAGGGAGCGCGAGTTACGAGTGGAGAGTTGAGACTCTGTTGCGGCATGGTTCCTGTTGTGGCATGGTCTCCTGACCATGCCACGGATAAGGGAGACCTGCGGTCGAAGTGAGTGGCTCGGTCGGGGAGACCGGCCGCAACGGGAATCGGATTCTCCGACGGCAAGCCGTCGACTTGGGTTTCAGAACGGAGGATGCATGCGACTTTCGTTTTACACTTACAGCTACACGGACCGGCTGCAGATGCCGACGGTCGAGTGTCTTGAACGGATCGCCAGGACCGGTTACGGCGGAATCGATGTTTCCGGGACGCATGGGAACTCCGAGGATCCGAAGTCGTTCGACGGAGCACTCCGCGAACTTACTCGGAAGACGGCAGCGCGGCTCGGCCTGACGATCGAAGCGGTGATTACGCACGCGCAGCTGACGGATACGCTTCTCGCCGACCGGAAGCCGATGGATCTCAATGGCAGCATCGATCTCGCCGCGGATCTCGGCGCGCCGGTCGTGACGTTTCATCTCGGGGGGTATCCCGAAGGGGTCGAGCGGTCCTCGTTCTATCGCAAGACGGTCGAAGCGATTCGCAAAGGGGCCGAGTACGGCGCGGGGAAGCACGTGCAGCTTGCCGTCGACGGGATCTGGCCGACGTGGGTGGCGGACTCGCCGGCGACGCTCGCGAAGATGTTCGACGACGTCGGGCACCCGAACTTCGGTGTCAATTTCGATCCTTCGTACCTGACGCTGATCGGCGTCGATCCGCCGGCGTTCGTCAAGCAGTTCGCGAAGCGGATCATGCATGTGCACCTCAAGGATCATCGCGGCAAGCTGCCGATGTGGACGCACCTGATTCCCGGCCGAGGCGAGATGAACTACGCGCGCGTTTTCGAAGCACTCAAGAAGTATGACTTCAAAGGTTCAGCTGCGGTTGAATGTTTCACCGACATGAAATTCGAGGAAGCGTGCGACGACGGGTTCGCGAAGATGACGGAAGCGGCAAAGATGGGTGGCGTAACTTTCGGAACGAAATAGTACGGGGTGGTGCGCTGATCGAGCTGGATTCACAACAGGAGCGGATATCGTGCGATTAATTCTTATGGCACTGGTGGTGTCGGCTGTTTTCGGCGCATCCGTGCAAGGAGC
Organism: Planctomycetaceae bacterium; assembly: GCA_050246455.1. Lineage (GTDB taxonomy): Bacteria > Planctomycetota > Planctomycetia > Planctomycetales > Planctomycetaceae > CAZVJA01. The sequence goes on along the minus strand of JBFWWA010000619.1, from coordinate 39 downwards.
GGAGATGGGGACCGACGGCTATGCGATGTCGGGTGATGT
>JBFWWA010000618.1:0-3313 GCA_050246455.1 Planctomycetaceae bacterium | reverse complement strand
CGGTTTCTGGTACGACCAGCCGGACGATGAATGGGTGATGTTGCTCTCTGGAGCCGCCCTGCTCCGCTTCGAGAATGAATTGCTCGCGATGAAGCCGGGGGATCACGTTCTCATCGGTGCCCATCGGAAACATCGCGTGGAATGGACGCATCCCGACGAGCCGTCCGTGTGGCTCGCAGTGCATTTCGCAGAGGGTGCACCGTAGTTCGTCGACTCAGGAAGCGCACAGACAGGTACGCCTGTGCTCCGGGGAGGTTGCATTTCGGAGCACAGACATTCTTGTCTGTGCTCTTCGCGAATCGATAGCCGTTCGGCACAGACAGGAATGTCTGTGCTCCGGAGATGGTGCGAATGGATTCAACGCCTTTGCGGAATCACTCCGGCCTCTTCGTCCCCAGCTCGCGGTAGAGGGCGTCGATGCCGGCCTTCGCCACCTCGGCGTCCTGTGCGCCCGTCGCTCCGCCGACTCCGACCGCACCGATCACCTGACCTTCAATGACGATCGGCACGCCCCCTTTGAGTGTCGTTACCTTCGCGCCGCTCGCGGCGGCGGCGTTCTGCAGGCTGAGGTTCAAGAGAACATCGGGCTCGGCGTTCGGCGGAACGGTTCCCGATTCCTGGCGGAATGTCGCGGCGGAGATTGCCTTCGTCATGGCGGTGTAGCCACTGGCGGGTCGTGCTCCGTCCATGCGTGCGAACGTGAGAAGATGCCCGCCGTTATCGACGATGGCAATGTTCACCTTCACGTTCATGGCGGCCGCTTTCTTCTGTGCGGCCGCGAGAACCAGTTCCGCGCCGCCGAGGTTGAGCTCAAAGCGACCTGTCGAAATCAGGGGCTTCTCCGCGGGCTTGTCGTCCGCGAAGGCGGTGGGAGAGACGAGTGCGGACAAAACGAGTGCGAGCGCAGCAGTCTGGCGGAGCATTCGTGACACCTTTCGTGAGAAGAACGCGGTACGCGACGAGTCGTTTCAATCGTCGATCGACATTGCCGACATCGTACCTCGAAACCACGGGACGATGAACCGCCCGCGCGGCGGGGCGTTCGGGGCTTTACCCACGAACTCGGGTGGCACGCCCTGAGCCTGCGAAGGGCGTGGTGTGATTGCGCGAAGACCACGCCCTTGGCAGGGCGTGCCACCCGAACGCTTTCCGAACGAATGTCTCGTCCAAACTCCGGGAGACCTCCGGTCAATGGAAGTGGCGCGGTCAGGAGACCGGCCACAACTCGAGATTGCGCGAAGACCGTGCCACAATATGGCATTAACTGATGAATTCTTCAGGAACTTGCGCGCTTTCGACGGGTGAAGTGTAAGGAGTGCCGTTTGCCATCTTCGGGGGACTCCCGTAAAATCGGGGTGTGCTCGCCGGAACAGGCTGATTCCTTCCACGCAGCGCTCCCCCCACGATAACCCCGCCTGAGAATCGCATGCATCGGAGTCCATCGAAGGATCGAGACGCCGCTCAAGACGCAAACGGAGCCGACCTCCTTTCGGCCTTCGATTTCGACCCCCGCACCCGGGTCATCTTCGGACCCGGCACGATCGACCGGCTCGGCGAGATCGTCAAGGAACTGGGGGGGAAGCGGGTCCTGCTCGTCACCGACAAAGGAGTCGAAGAGGCGGGTCACGGCGAACATGGGGCGAGCGTCCTCCGCACCGCCGGGCTGCATGTCGCTCTGTTTGACGAGGTCAACCAGAACCCGACGACCGACGACGTCGATCGGGCGCTCGCCGTCGCGAAGGCGGAATCGATCGATTTCCTGATCGGACTCGGCGGCGGCAGCAGCATGGACTGCGCGAAGGGAGTCAACTTTCTGCTCACGAACGGCGGGCGGATCGAAGACTATCACGGCGTCGGCAAGGCGACCAAGCCGATGCTCCCGATGGTGGCCGTTCCGACGACCGCGGGAACCGGAAGCGAGGCGCAATCGTTCGCCCTCATCGCGCATGCGGAAACGCACATGAAGATGGCATGCGGCGATAAGAAGGCGGCGTGCCGCGCTGCCATTCTCGATCCGAACCTCACTCTCAGCATGCCCCGCTCGGTGACGGCCGCAACCGGAATCGACGCGATCAGCCACGCGCTGGAGACGTACGTCACCAAGCCCCGGAACGTCATCTCGCAGTTGTTCAGCAGACGGTCGTGGCGGCTGCTCCTCGCCGGGTTCCCGCGCGTGCTGAGGGATCCGGGCGATATTGAAGCGCGCGGCGCGATGCTTGTCGGATCGCATCTGGCGGGTGCGGCGATCGAGAATTCGATGCTCGGCGCAGCGCACGCGCTCGCGAATCCGCTTTCCGCGCATTTCAACACAACACACGGCTATGCCGTCGGCGTGATGCTGCCGCATGTTGTCCGCTACAACGCCCGCGTGGTCACTCCACTCTACGCACGACTCGCGGCCGACATCGATCTGTGCGACGAGGAGGATCCGGCGGCGCCGGAGCTGCTCGCGCAGCGGATCGAGTCGCTCCTTGCCCTTGCGGGTGCGCCGACGTCGCTTGCCGAATGCGGAGTTGATCGAAAACTGATTCCGCTGATGGCCGAAGAAGCTGGTGCGCAGTGGACCGGTCGCTTTAATCCGCGGCCGGTCGATGCGGCAAGTCTGCAGGAGCTTTACGAATGCGCGTTTCAGCCGGCGGAATAATCGCGCTCGCGACGACGCTATTGCGCGGCTCGGGTGGCACGCCCTGTCCGGAGCGCGGTTCTGCGCCCGATCGACCACGTTCTTCGCAAGCTCAGCGACTGTCCGGGAGTTCGAACCGGTTTGCACGAAGATTCCGGGGCACGCTTCGCTTTGCCCCGGCCACCCGATTTCACAGCGCATTTCCATACTTGTTGTCAGCGAATCTCCCGGTTTGGAATTCCCGACCACGCTCTTCGCAAACTCAGGGCGTGCCACTCTGGCGTCGAACGACCGCGCTCGCGACTGCGGCGCTGTGCGGAGCGCTGCTGACCGCGGGGTGCGACCGTCCTCCCGACGTCCTGCCGCCTCCCGCCGCCCCTGCCCCGCCCGCTCCCGCCAAACCGGCCCCCCCGAAGCCGGCTCCGGTGCAGAAGCCGGAACCCGCGCCGGTGAAGGGAGAGGTCAAGGAAGTCACGACACCAGCAGCAACCAGCGCCGCGAAGCCGGAAACAAAGCCGGTCGCGAAAGCAGCCGGCAAAGCGGCCGCGCCGCCGAATCGGGAAGCGCCGGTTTCACCGGTCGGCCCAACGAGTTGGGCGACGTTTCGCAACGGCAACCAGCAGCTGGGAATCGCGACAAGCGCACTTCCCGAGAAACTCGAGCTTCTCTGGGAACGACCGGCGACTGACG
>JBFWWA010000617.1:0-3326 GCA_050246455.1 Planctomycetaceae bacterium | reverse complement strand
GATCGACGCCCTTGTAGTTGAAGAACATCCCCACCGACCACAGGAGGATGCCGCCGAAAGCGACTCGGAAGTACACGAGCGGCGCGATGCTGATCGGCGCCATCAAACGGTCGACGAGCGCCTCACCGAGCGAACGCGACTGCGAAGGCTCGACGGGAGCGGGCGCCCCCTCCGGTTTCTGCCGCGTGTGTTGTGGGCTGCCGACCATTCTCGCCCGCCTCTTGGAAAAACAATGCGGAGCGCACGATTGCTCCGCGTCCGTTCATTATATCTACGCACAGGGCCGGGTCGAATGGCAGACGAAACGGGGCGGAATTGCGCGATTTGTCGTAGACAGCGCGGATCCTCGAACCCTCGCCCCACCGGGAGAGAGGGTGGCGACAACGTCGCCTTGTAACTGGGCAAGCGTGCTTCGAGGGTGCGACATCAGAGCGATTTCAGATCACGCACTCTGCAAACGCAATTTGTAATTCTGGGTCTTCACAACAAAGACCGCGCACCCCGACTCGACTGAGCTCGTCGCAGGCCGACCCCTCTCCCGCAAGGGGCGAGGGGAGCAGTATCGCGTGCTACAGCTTCAGGAAGATCCGGTTCTTCTCGAGCGTACGCAGGAACAGGTAGATCAGTCCGAAGGTGATCAGGAACGAAGTCAGCCCGTACCACCATGGCGCGCCGTTGGGTACGAACTGCTTCACCGCCTCGCCGATCATGCTGTGCAGAATGTATCCCGCCAGCGCATTCGTGCCGAACGTCCGGAAGAGGCCGAGCTGGAACCCGCCGATGTCGCAGACGATGTAGAAAAAGACGTAGACCAGAATCGAGATTCCGGCGGCCATCGTCGTATACGAAAGCGAGCCGCCCCGCTGCGTCACCATCCAGTAGTTCCACAGGAAGTGATCGTCGAGCGGTTCCGCGTCGATGCGCGGATCGTCCTGCGGAGGCATGACGAACGGCGGCGCGGTGAGGGCCTGCGTCCAGTCTTCCTTCACGCGTGCCGTGAAGGCGTTCCACCGCTCCGGGGACGGAATGACCGGGTCGTCCGCGAGCTTCACATCGCGATAAGTCCGCTTTTTCTCTTCGCGTTCGCGAATTTCCTGCCGCAGGCGCGGAAGGTCGACTTCGGCTTTCACAGCTGCCAGCTGATCGGCGAGCTGCTTCATTTCGGCGGTCGGCTCTTCGGCAACATATGCGCGCTCCGCCTTGTCGACGAGGAAATGTTTGAAGAGCGGGTTCGTCGGGTTTTCCTTTTCCATCTGCTCGACCTTCGCGCGCAGCTCGGTGCGGCGCTGAGCATCGTACTTTTCCTGCGCGGCGTTGATTTTCTTGCTGCCTTCTTCAATCTGTTTCTTCCGCGCTTCAATTTCGTTGTCGAGAACCTTGATTTCTTTGCCCTGTTCTGTGCGTTTGGCTTTGAGGGCCGCAAGCTCGTCGGTATTGAGATCGTACATGCGCGTTCCGCAAGACATCGCATAGCCGAGGGCCGTCAGCAGCACTCCCCAGAAGATCAGCTTGGTGAGGGTCCAGCCGCTGGCCCGTCCGGACGAGCCGGCAATCGCATCGCAGACGAGAGTTCCGCACATCGCGCAGACGCCCCACGTCAGGAACCCGAGCGGTCCGCCGTCGACGCCGTTGGGAGCCGTGTTCGCCCAGTGATAGTTGAACCAGTACGACAACCCGACGTGCGCGCCGGCAGAGATGATCATGTACAGAATTCGGACGAGCGCTCCGGAACGGATCACCGGCAGCAGCCACAGCGACGTGAGCGCGATGTGGCCGATCGTCTGCATCCAGTCCCGTTTCATCGGCCCCTTGACGACTGCCCAGAAGCCGAGTTCTGTTAATTCATCCCACGACCCGGCCACGCGGCCGAATGTATAGATCACGAACGCGACGAGAAACAGCCCCAGGATGCGCCGCACCGCATAGAAGTACGCAGAGCTTGCTCCCTGCGACGTCACCCTGCGCCCGAACGTCAGGCGGAACGAAAAGCCGACCGCGAACAGAAAGTGCGGCATGATCGTGTCGGCGTAGCTCAAGTAGTTGTGGTGGTGCAGCAGCACCGGCGCAACCCACGACTTGTATCCCCCCAGGTAGTTGACCAGAAACATTCCGGCCATCGTGTAGCCCCGGAACTGGTCGAGCGACACGATTCGCTGCGCAAGGGCGGGAGTCACGGGGGCAGTCGACTTTTCGGTGACCGCGTACGTCCCTTTCTTATCGACCGGCTGCGAAGGCTTCTGAGTTGTGGCCATGCGCGAAACACCCTCACTCTGATTGGGAACAACGCCGCGAACAGGAGTCCGCGAACGTGCGAAATCCTCGGAACGGCCTCAATCCGGACTCCCATGCCATGCCGTTTCCAGACAGGCAATGCACGGCGGAAATCTGGATCCGATCATCGTATCGAGGCTGGAAAGGAGGGGCAAGGAGTGCGGGAATGAGCGCCATACGGCTTGATGCAGCCGTCGAGCGATCTCCATTTCGCCCTCACCCCGGGGATTTCCGGATCTCTCTTCTCCGTTTTCGTGCATTTCCCGTTCGGAATCCCGAGGGCTCTGGTCAAGAATGTCGTAACAATCTCCCCCTCGGCGCAACCAATGCAGGGGAGAGCAATGGAACCGCGATGTTCCGAGGTACAGAGGGAAGGGTCGGGAATGACGCCCGGAGACCGCGAGACCCGCTTTCGCGAATTATCGGAGCGAAGCTGCGCGCGGTGGGCCGGCATTGCGCGCGCCTACTCGGGGAATTCGGACCGGGACGACCTGCTCCAGGAAATTCTGCTCCAGATCTGGAAGAGCCTGGATCGCTTCGACGGACGGTCGAGTCCCGAGACCTGGGCCTATCGCATCGCCCTCAACACGGCGCTGGCCTGGAATCGAAACCATCGCACGCGTGCGAATCTTCTGAAGTCGAGTACGACCGACGTCGCGAGTCTGGCCGGCGAGATCCGGGGTGAGTCCTCCGAGATGCGCGTACTGGCGGAATTTCTGAAGTCCCTTTCGCCCGGCGATCGCGCGGTGATGCTGCTCTTTCTTGATGACGTCTCGTCAGCCGATGCGGCCGAGATTCTCGGCACCACGGAAGGTGCGCTGCGCGTGCGGATGCATCGCATCCGTAAGCGCTTTGAGGAAACCTATTGCGATGCGGAGAACGAGCAATGACCCTCGATGACGTCCGATCCCAATGGCAGGAGTCGAATCGAACACTGCTGACGCGCGCGCAGCGGGACGAATTGATCGGCCGCGTCCAGAAGCGCGCCGAAAAGTTCGGCTCGGAAATCTTCTGCAGGGATGCGGTCGAAACGAGCGTTGGGGGGATTCTGGCTG
>JBFWWA010000616.1:0-3329 GCA_050246455.1 Planctomycetaceae bacterium | reverse complement strand
ACGCGCTCGGTTGGGCTGGTACGATCGACTCAGGTTGAAGATGCCCGGGAGCACGGGCCTCTCAGTTGATCGGAACACGATGAGTTCTTCGACGGGGCGACAAGCGAATTCCACGAACCGCTGGACCCGAAAGCACTTATTGGGACTTGAAGACCTGAGTGCTGAAGAGATCACGTTGATTCTCGACCAGGCCGCGGAATTCAAGCGGCTGGCGAACGCCGGCGAAAAGAAACTGAGTTCCCTTTCGGGGACCGTCGTCGCGAACCTCTTCTTTGAACCGTCGACCCGCACGCGCACCAGCTTCAGCCTCGCCGCCAAGCGGTTGAGCGCCGATACGATCGATTTCAGCTCCGCCGGTTCGAGCCTGTCGAAAGGAGAAACCTTCATCGACACGGCCCGCAATATCGAAGCCATGGGGGTTTCGCAGGTTGTCGTCCGGCATTCGACCGTCGGGGCACCGCACCTTCTGGCGCGGCATCTCGACGCAAGCGTCCTCAACGCCGGCGACGGCACGCACGAACACCCCACGCAGGCGCTTCTCGACATTTTCACGATTCGCGAGCATCGGGGAACGCTCAAAGGGCTCACTGTCACGCTCGTCGGCGATATTCTGCACAGCCGGGTCGCGCGCTCGAACATCTGGGGGCTCACCAAGCTCGGCGCCCGGGTCATCGTCTGCGGTCCCGCGACGCTCATCCCGCAAAGCATTCGGGAGATGGGAGTCGAGGTTTCGTACAGTCTGGACAAGATTCTGGGCGAGACCGACTGCATCAACCTGCTGCGAATCCAGTTCGAGCGGCAGCGCGGGGCGTTCTTCCCGTCGCTCCGCGAATACGCCCACCTGTTCGGAATGAACGGCGATCGAGTTCGCCGCTCCCGGCCCGATGTTCTCATTCTCGCGCCGGGACCGATCAATCGCGGCGTCGAACTGACCCCGGAAGTGGCGGACGGCAGCCATTCGGTAATTCTCGACCAGGTCACGAACGGGCTGGTGATTCGCATGGCCTGTCTGCATCTGCTTCATCAAAGCCAGCAGGGAGGATCGGCATGAGTTCGATCCTCATTCGCGGCGGGCGCATCATCGACCCGGCCGGCGGCATCGACCGGATCGGGAATCTGCTGCTCGTCGACGGAAAAGTTGCGGCGATCGATCCGCAGCCGGGGCATGTCGATGAAACGATCAGCGCGGAGGGGTGCATTGTCTCCCCCGGCTTCATTGACGTGCATGTGGCGCTGCGCGAACCGGGACAGGAAGAAGACGAAGATACGGCGACCGGTACGGCCGCGGCCCTCGCGGGGGGCTTCACCAGTGTGGCCTGCATGCCGGACACCGAGCCGGTGGTCGACAACCGCGCCGCCGCCGAGTTCATTCTGCTGCAGGCGGAGCGGGCAGGGCACTGCCATGTCTTTCCTCTGGGGGCGGTGACGAAAGATCATGCCGGAGCGGAGCTGGCGGAAATTGGTCAGCTCGTCGAAGGGGGAGCGGTCGGATTCACCGATGCGAAGAAGCCGGTCGCGAACGCCGAGATCATGCGGCGCGCCCTCGAATACACGCGGATGTTCGACCGGCCGATCTTCAACCAGCCGCAGGTCCCGGAGCTGGTCGAAGGGCGCATCATGCACGAGGGGCTGCATTCCACGCTCCTCGGACTTCGGGGAATTCCCGCGGCGGCCGAAGCGATCATGGTGGGGCGCGATATCGCGCTGGCGGAAATGACCGAAGGCCGGCTGCACCTGATGTGCATCTCGACCGAAGAAAGCGTCGAGCGGATTCGCCGGGCGAAGTCGCGCGGGGTGCGGGTCACGGCCGAGGTCACGCCGCATCATCTCGCCTTGACGGATGAATCGCTCCGTTCGTTTGATTCGAACTGCAAGGTCGAGCCGCCGCTCCGGACGAAGGAACATATCGACGCGCTGATCGAGGGACTCAAGGACGGAACGATCGACGTCATCAGTTCGGATCACCAGCCTTGCGCGTCGGAAAAGAAAGCCCTCGAGCTCGACCACGCGCCGTTCGGCATCATCGGCCTGGAAACACTCCTGCCGATCGTGATCAGAACGTTGATCGATCCGGGTCATTTGACCTGGCCGCAGCTGATCGAGAAACTCACGGTCAACCCGGCGCGTGTCCTCGGGATTGCGAAAGGAACGCTCGAACCCGGAAGCGATGCCGACGTTTCGATCATCGACCCGACGTGCGCGTGGACTATCGATCCTGCCCGGTTCCAGTCGCGCAGCCGCAACACGCCGTTCGGCGGCTGGGAAGTGCGCGGCCGGGCGCGGGTCGTCATCGTGAGCGGACAGGTCCGTTACCGTCTCCCGTAAGATTCGCGGCTCGATAAGCCGATTCGGTCAGGTTCTTCATGTGATCGCCGGCGGACCGCACGCATGCCCGAATCTTTCCTTGTGATTGATGGCTACAACCTGCTGCACGCGGCGGGGATGGCGCGTAAGAAATATGCGGACGGCCAGTTGCAGAACGCGCGCCGGCGACTCCTGATCTACCTTGCGGCGCACCTTACCGAAGCCGAACGCGAGCGGACGACCGTCGTCTTCGACGCCGGCGATGCTCCGAGCGGGGTCGCGCGGCAGATGATCGTGGAATCGATGTCGGTCGAGTTCGCGCCGCCGGGGGGAGATGCCGACTCGCTCATCGAGCAGATTCTGCAGTCGCATTCGGCGCCGCGCAGCGTGCGCGTCGTTTCGAGCGATCACCGGTTGCAGAAGGCGGCCCGGCGAAGGCGTGCCGCTTTCGTCGACAGCGATCGATTCGTCGAAGAACTCGACCACCGCGGACCGGCCGCCGACCCCTCCGCGCGGGAGCCTGCCGGAGACATTGCGAGCAACCCGAAATTTGACGGCACGCTGTCGGAGGACGAAACCGAGAAATGGCTGAAGCTGTTCGGTGAAATTCCCGAGGCGGAGCAGCTTCGCGACGAGACGGAGCAATGGGATGCCTGGACGGAAGAGCTGCGGAAAGAGCTCGAACGGGAAATGGACGCGGAGAAGCGGCGGAAGCGCCCCGGCAAACCGTGACGGGCCGGAATCTCGGGATGCTAACAGGTCCGCATTCGTGCTAAGATGTTGAAGTGATGCAAACTTTCAATTGACTCACTTCGCGATGCGATTCAGAATCGAGTGAACGACCGTACTCTCGAACGGTTCTCGATTTTCAATGCACCTGCCGCACTCCTTAGCCGAGGGTACCGGACCAGTGGATCGAAACCAGACCGAAGTTGCGAGGCGCCGAACTGCGGCGACGTGGATCCGGACGCCCCGGAGGTTCCTGCCGCGCGTCGCTATGCAGCTCCTTGCAGTCATCATTTCCG
>JBFWWA010000615.1:0-3329 GCA_050246455.1 Planctomycetaceae bacterium | reverse complement strand
ATGCCGGTCGGTCCGCTGGCACTGCAGGACATGGTCGGGCTCGACACATCCTGCTTCGCGGGACGTGTCCTGGCCGCGGCCTACAGCGACCGGATGGTGGCCACTTCCCTGATGGACGACCTCGTGAAAGCCGGGCGTCTCGGCAAGAAGTCCGGCGCCGGCTTCCGCAAATACCCGCCGCCGAAGGGAAAGCCGACTCCGGATCCCGATTTCCAGCCGTTCCTCGAAAAGAATCGAACGGCTTCGCGCGAAATCTCCGCCGAGGAGATCACCGACCGGCTCTTTCTCTCGATGCTTCTCGAAGCGGTTCGAACGTTCGAGGAAGGTATTGTTCGGGAGCCCGCGCATGTCGACATGGGACTCATCCTCGGTGTCGGATTCCCGCCGTTCAAAGGGGGAATTCTTCGCTGGTGTGACACCGAAGGTGCCGGCAAGATCATCGACCGTGCCGCGAAGTACGCGTCGCTCGGCAAACGTTTCGAGCCGAGCCCCCTGCTCCGCGACATGGCGAAGTCCGGGAAACTGTTTTACCCACGCCCGGGATAAATCCAATCTCACAACGGCCATTGGAGACGCAAGGCGAGCTCCGAGCCGCCAGGCCTGAACCGCGACTCACTCAACGACGGGAATCAAAATGCGAAACGCCGTGGTCATCGACGCCGTCAGAACTCCCATCGGACGGGCTTCGTCCGACAAGGGAATTTTTCGCGATGTGCGCGCCGAAGAGCTTTCTGCCCACGTGATGCGGACGATTGTGAAGCGAACCGGTATCGATCCGATGCTGATCGAGGACGTCCGCTGGGGCTGCGTCCAGCAGCAAGGGGAACAGGGCTTCGACGTGGCGCGGATGGCATTGCTCCTTGCGGAACTGCCGATCGAAACCGGCGGCGTCACGATCAACCGGAACTGCGCGTCGAGTCTTTCGGCAATCAACGAAGCGGCGATGAGCATACTCTCCGGGTGCGAAGACGTGCAGATCGCCGGCGGAGTCGAGCATATGGACCACGTGCCGATGAGCAAGGACTACAACCCTCCGCCGGGGCTCTTTCGACTGCACAGCGAAGCGATCATGAACATGGGTCTGACCGCCGAATACCTCGCAATGAAGTACGGCGTCAACCGCGCGCAGCAGGACGAGTTCGCGCTACGCAGCCACCAGCTTGCCGCGAAAGCGACCCAGAGCGGAGCGTTCCGGAATGAAGTCGTACCGACCTGGGGCCGGGACGACAACGGCCGGAAAGTGCAGATGACGGTCGATCAGTGCATCCGTTTCGACAGCACGCTCGAGGCCCTCGCAAAGCTGCCCCCGGCATTCAACCCGGCCGGCGGCTCGGTGACGGCCGGCAACAGCTCGCCGATCAACGTCGGCTCGGCCGCGGTTCTGATGATGTCCGAGGAAAAGTCGCGAGAGCTCGGGCTCAAGCCGATCGCACGAGTGAAGGCGATGGCCGTTGCGGGAGTTGATCCTTCAGAAATGGGGATTGGTCCCGTGCCCGCCGTTCACAAGGCGCTCAAGCGGGCCGGCATCGCGCTGAGCGACATCAATTGCTTCGAGCTCAACGAAGCGTTTGCGGTTCAAACCCTTTCCGTAATGAAGATGCTCGGGCTGACGGAGGAAAAAGTGAATCTCCGCGGCGGCGCGGTCGCCATCGGTCATCCGCTCGGCGCGAGCGGTGCTCGAATTGCCACGACGCTCCTTCATCGCATGCGCGACGAAGGCTCGAAATACGGACTTGCCAGCATGTGCGTTGGTCAAGGTCAGGGTGTTGCGACAATTTTCGAGCTGTGTGAGAACTGACGGCCTGTCTTCCGTTGCACCGCGGACTTCCGGACTGCAGCGCCGCTGACGACCGGAATTCTCGAGCGATACGCGTGAGACCTGCGGTCGTGAAGTGTGGCGTGGTCAGGAGACCGTCCACAACAGGAGATGTGGCCCGCCGATGGGTCTCGAATCATGACGACGGAGTGATTAAAATCACCGCCAAGCGCACGCGATATCCAGCGCGGAGTGAAAGACAGCAATTCTGATCGAATGAACCTACGTGCGGAGCACGCTGCTATGTCGTTCCCCAGCTTGTGCCGGATGCATCGAAGCACTTGTGAACGCCTAGGTCCGCGGACGGCGCTCCGATTCAAACGCTTCGGAATGTTTCACGACGTTTCGTGGGCGAGCTATCGCGACCGTGCGGATGCCGCTGCGGCGGGACTCCTCGAACTCGGGGTACAGCACGGCGACCGCGTCGCGATTCTCTCGGAAAACCGCGTCGAGTGGCCGATCGCCGATCATGCAATTCTCAGCGCCGGGGCCGCCGACGTTCCGCTCCACGCTCCGCTTGCCGCCCGGCAGGTCGAATACCAGGTCGGGCACAGCCAGTCGCGCGGCATCGTCGTCAGCGGCCAGGAGCAGGCAGACAAGATCTTCGCGGTTCTGACAGAGCTGCCGAACCTCGAGTTTCTGATCTCGTTCGACCCCATCAAAGCACCCAAGACGTCGCTTGAAGTCTTGAGCTGGGACGGGCTGATCCAGCGCGGCCGGCAATCGAAGCGCTTTGCCGATGTCCGACGCGTCGAAGAACAGGTCACGGGCGACGATCTCGCGACGATCATCTACACCAGCGGCACCACGGGCAACCCGAAAGGGGTGATGCTGACGCATGCCAACCTCCTCTCGAATGTCGAAGCGACGCTCAGCCTCTCGGAGCAGCAGTCGTCCGATATTCTTCTGAGCTGGCTTCCCTACAGCCACATTTACGCCCGGACGATCGATCTCTACGTCACCGCGCAGTCAGGTGCGACGCTTGCGCTGGCCGAATCGATGGATACGCTCGTCATCAATCTCGCAGAGATTCAGCCGACGTGGATGACGGCCGTCCCTCGCTTCTACGAAAAGGTCTGGACCCGCGTCGAACATCTGCCGCCGGATCAGCAGAAGGAAAAGCTGTGGAAGATCTTCGGACCGCGGCTCAAGCATCTTTCGTCCGGCGGAGCACCGCTGCCGAAGCACATCTGCAAAGCCTTCACGGAGGTCGGCCTTCCCCTGCTCGAAGGTTACGGCCTGACCGAAACTTCGCCGGTCATCAGCTTCAACAGCCTCGACAGCAACCGCATTGGAACGGTCGGGAAGCCCATTCCCGGGGTTGAAGTGAAGATTGCACCGGATGGCGAGATACTCACGCGCGGCCCGCACGTGATGAAAGGATACTGGCGGAATCCCGAAGCCACCGCGGAAGCGATCCGCGATGGCTGGTTCCACACCGGCGACGTCGGCTCGATCGACGCGGATGGCTACCTGTCGATCACGGACCGAAAGAAAGATCTTTTCATTACAT
>JBFWWA010000614.1:0-3339 GCA_050246455.1 Planctomycetaceae bacterium | reverse complement strand
TGGTCCCCGCGAAGAACTTCAACCAGCTCTTTCTCGAATTCGTCCCTTGCTGCTGCCTGCACCAATCCCGCGAGTTCTTCAGTTTCGACTTTTTTCTCGCCCAGTGTCGGCTGCGTATCTTCAGTGTCGCACGGCACCGATCCGCGATCCCTCCGCCGTGCCTTGCGGTGCTTGAGCTTGTCCGCGCATTGGTGAAGGAGCTTGGTAAATTCCTTGGTTAGAGGTTCAGGAAGCTTGTCATGCTCGGAGATCAATGTTTCGTTGAGTAAATCGTCGGCGTCTGCGAGACGGTGGTACCAAGCGACCGAATGCGCGACTCTGGTCATGTGCTGGATAAGGCTCAAGGCATGCGGTTCCATGGATCAGATTCTCCTTTGCGGTTGACTTGTCGAGGTTAGGTGTTTTACCATCGGAACTAAAACCATCGGATCACACAAGGATTGGACGCGAACCTTGGGTTTTTTCGCGCGAATGCGAGTATTTTTATCGTCGATGATGTGATGACGCCGCAGAAGGCGTTGAGCACGTTTTCGTTCCAATGGTTTCTTGGAACCGTGCAGCTTCACATTTCGCAGACGCCGTCAGGCGTTTAGCGGGGAAGCGGTGGCGGATTCGACGCGGACGAAGCACGAATCCGCAGAGCCGCCCTCGGGTAGGATGACGTGCCGCATGTGGACGCGGCCGTCGATGACCGTTTTGAGCACAGCGGGGCCGGAACAAAGATCGGTCGGCGTGACGAGCGCGATACGATGGGGCGCCGATTTGGCAACTGGAAACGACTTCCCGTCGATCTCTAGCGAGAGTTGGACCGTTGACGAGAATGGAACGCGACGGGAGTGTGTCATGACCGATCTCTGGGCGGATGCCGAACGGCGAGCACAGGAGTACACGCGCCAGAATTCGCTCGTACTGAGTGACGAACTCGGGGCCGGTTACGATGGTATCGTATTCGCCACCGGTTCCGGCTCCGCAGTGAAGGCCCTCCGATACGAGGAATTGTATCGCCGCGAACGCGATGTGTACATTCGACTCAAAGAGCGGCAAGTCGAATTCGTGGAGGGGTGTCGAGTTCCTGCCCTGATCGGTTACGACGATCAGCTTTGGGTCGTGGAAATTGAGTTTGTGACCCCGCCGTTTGTGGTTGACTTTGCTGGCGCTCACCTCGACATGCGACCGCAGTTTCCCGAAGACGTATACAGCGATTGGCTGCAGGAAAAGAGCGACCAATTTGGCGAGGATTGGCCACTGGTCCAGTCCGTGATCGCCGGGTTCGCGCGAGTCGGTGTCTACCTGGGAGACGTAAAGCCCGGGAATATCACGCTTCAATAACATTCGAATTTCTGAGGTGGCTCGGTTCATGCCTGTTTTGCTCCTTCCGCATAATGCCGCTGCAGTTGCCTCAATTCTTTCTCGATTTGTTCTCGTAGTTCGGGCGGCTTCTCGACGACGGCCTTGGCACCGAAGCTCAGGACCCAGCTTTTGAGTTCCTCCAGCGCGGCGAGGTGGAACTCGGCGAGGAGCGAGCCGTCCTTCTGGCGGGTGAGCTTCTGGCTGTCGTGCCAGGTGTTCGTCGATGTAGGGGGCGACTTCCGGGACGAAGCGAACCACCACGTGCTGCGGGGGGCCGTCGTTGTGGAAGACGCCGAGGCTATGCTGGAGAAATGCTTGCAGGTCGAAGTCCGTCGGCGTGTCGAACTTGAGAGTTTCAAGTGTGACGTCTGAGAGGCGATCCACCTTAAAGTTGCGAATCTCGTCGTGCTGGCAGGACCAGGCGATCCAGCGTTTGCGGCCGTGGGCCTCTTCGCGTTCGGCGAGCCGGAAGCCGGCGCGGCGGAGCACGTTTAAATCGCGCGTGATGGACTTCTGCGAGACTCTGTGCTCGTCCGCCAACTCACGGAGGGTGGCGCCATAGCGGTGGGCGGTCATCGTCCGCAGGATGGCCCATTGCCGCTCAAGAGGGGGCAGCCCGCTCATCCGCTTCTCGGCAGGTTGTTGCTCGATCGCTCGCCACATGCCGGATGAGTCTAACCGCATGTTTGGTCAGATCATGTCCTACGAACGAATGTCCAGTTAATTCCGATGGAGAGTTGAATCGTCGTCTTGCCATCCGAAAACAACCAGCATGTCCCGGTTGGTTCGGACCGTCAAGGCAACTCACGGGATCGCAATGTCCAGCCGATGATTAGCCAGAGCACTTGCAATCCGCATCCCAGACGCCGGGCTCGTAGCAATTGCAAGTTTGCACTGTCGCGATTCGGGACATCGTCGTATGGATCACCTAACCCACTTTAGATGGCGCAAGTCGCGCACACGGAATGCACGATAAGAACGAGAATCCACAAGGTATTGACTCAGAAAGTGAAGGTCAAGCGGAGCATACCGTCTCAACAACCGAGGCTGTGATCGAGCTCGAAGTCACGGCGGAGCTTCTCCAGCTGCGGACGAAACTCATCGAAGCCTGCCGGGCCTGGCTCGCTCGCTCTGCATCTCCCAGCACCCGCACGAACTACGCTCGCGACCTCCAACAGTTCCTGGCATTCGCTCACATTCCGACTTCCGAGTTGGAACGACTGTCGCAAGTGCGACCGGAACACATCGCCGCCTGGCGCGATGTGCTGTTGGCTCACGGGCTCACGAACAGCTCCGTCCGCCGCAAACTCACCGCGCTGAGGTCTTTGTTTTCGTATCTTGGGAATTACGGGTATGCCGGCGCCAACCCGGCGCACAGCGACTTCGTCGATGCGCCGGCCGTGCCTTGGGATGGCAAAGCGGTCGGTCTGACACCGGCCGAATGTCGCCGGTTGATCGAGACGCCGGACGTCACCACGCCCTTGGGTATTCGGGACCGCGCCATCCTGAGTGTGCTGGCTTACTCGGCCTGCCGCGTGGGAGAACTCGCCAAGCTCTCCGTGTGCGATTACCTGACCACCGGTGGACACCGCGTGCTGGAGGTCATGGGCAAAGGCGGCAAGGAGCGGCGCGTGCCGCTGCATCCGGAAGCCTGCGACCATCTGGAAGCGTGGCTGGACACGGCTTCCATTCGATTTGATTCAGACGGTCCGTTGTTTCGTGCGGCCCATTCCGCCCGCGGACAGGGACAAGATGGATTCCGGAACTCGAGATTGTCCAATCGCGCCGTCCAGCGGCTGATGCGCCCCTATGCACTGCGTGCCGGCTTGGATCTGGCGGTCACCGTGCATTCCCTGCGCGTGACGGCCATCACGACTGCCCGAGAGCGCGGTGCCGACATACTCCAGCTGCAGGGAGTCGCGGGGCACTCGGACCCTAGTACTACACTGACGTACTGTCGCAAGCGCGAGCACCTGGCTGTGTCGCCGG
>JBFWWA010000613.1:0-3342 GCA_050246455.1 Planctomycetaceae bacterium | reverse complement strand
GCCAACGAGTTCTACGGCATGTGCGAGAACTTCGCCGATAGCGTGAAGAGCGGAAACTCCCGCTCGGAACTGATCGACGCGTTCCGCTACATCGATGGTTCGTGGCAGACGTTCGACCGCGTTTTCCGTCCGCTGAAGAGCCAGAAGGCGCAAGTGGTGCTCAACCAGATTGAAGAAAGCATCAATCAGCTGCGCAACGGGCTCTACATCGAAAAGGAACGGTTCGACAGCAGTGCCGCCGTCGAGCTGGCCGCTCAGTTGGCCAATCACGCGGAGCACATCGATTACGTCGCTTCGCGCTGGCTGAACAGCCGCCGGCCGCCGTTCCGCGCCGAGGCGCAGGCCGCAACGCAGGCCTTCATTTCGAAATCGCGTAAGTTCCACGAGAGCCTCGTCCGTGAAACGAGCGTCTCGCAGCTTCGCAAGGACTGCCTCGAACTTTATGAGCAGTGGCGGACGGTCTACGGATTCATTTCGAAGTGCGATTCGAGCGAGCGCCCTGAGCTCGGCCGGCTCGCCTCGAGAACGACTCCGGTGCTCGTCGAGCTCCGAACGATCCTCGAACTCTACTAGTTCGAAACGATCGACAACCTGATGAAACGACCGGCGAGCGCCCCAAACGCTCGCCGGTTTCTTTTTTGCGGAGGGGCCACGGTAAGCCCGCCGACCGCATTCGGCGGGACACCGAGCGTCCCTCGGTGCGATCATTCCATCCGTACAATCGTTACATCTTGCGCGCGTCGGGGGGAGATTACGTATTCTTCCGGGTTATCGCCGCATCGCCGCTGATTGATGAGATGGCAAGCTGGCGATATTAGGGGTGTTTATCGGATCGCGAAGCCTTTGCGCCCTGCGGGAAGTCTGCCGGGCCGTAAGTGGACATCCCAGCGGAAACGCATTGCGGGGAGGCGGACGTGGCTATCGACATTGCATCGCGACACAAACAACCGGCGGGGATGGGAATTGGAGACTTCATCAAGGTCCTTTCGGTCCTGATGATTTCCGGTCTTCTGGCCCTCAACCTCATGGTCGTCCGGCCGATGCGGCAGAAGATCGAGAGCATGGAAAACCAGCTCGCCGACTTCGACGGCCGCATGCAGATGCTTGTCGCCGAGCGCGACCAGGTCCGGAACACGTCGGACTTGCTGTCGATGCTCAAGGCCCAGCGCGGGCAGATTCAGGAAGCCTATGCTTCCCTCAAGTCGATCCGTCAGTTCCGCGAAGACGTCGATGCGGAAGCGGCCAATGTCAACGACATGCTCCCGTCGCTTCAACGGCTGGTCGACCTCGAAAACGTGATGGTGCAGCAGCGGCAGCTCTCCGAGCCGGCCGCGCAGACGCTCGAAGAAATCGCTTCGATGCAGCGAATCCTCGCCGGCCAGGTGCACGATGTCGACGAGGCGAGCCGCGTCCTGGTGCGGATGGCGGAAACGCAGCGCAGCATTGTCGACGTTGCGAACGACGCGGAAACCGCGGAAATCGGGCTCGAGCGGCTTACGGAACTCAAGCGTCGCGTCCTCTCGCAGTCCCGCGGCACGGAAGAAGCGCGCCGCCGGCTCGACGACATCGCCGCCTTCAACAGCCTCGTCATTCAGGAAGCGGATGACCTCACCGCCGCGCAGAATGCGGCGCAGGAACTTCTGAACCTGAAAGATACCCTCGTCATTCGCGGCGCGGGCATCGGAATCTCGCAGCACAATGCGGAACGGCTCATGGACCTCCGCGATCGGCTCATGTGCGAGCCGAATCATTCGGAAGTGGCTTCGCGAAACCTGGATCTGCTGATCGATCTGCAGGACAAGCTCGCGAGTGTCGACGGCGGCAGGATTGTGAAGTCTCGGTCCAACCCGAACTTTTCGATGCAGCAGATTCTGATGGCGATCGAGGTCCGATTCCGCGACATCAATCTCGCGAAACTCGCGACGAAATACCTCGAGAAGGAATTCTCGAAGGAGCAGATCGAGTCAATGCTCGAAGCGGTGCTCCGCTCGCTCAACATCGAGCCGCATCAGATCGCCGACGTCGCCTCGATGCAAAGCCCGATCGTGAACGTCGCCCGCACTTTCGCCGCCGCGATCTCGCCGAACGAAGTGCAGCCGTCACGCCCCACGATTCGAGAAGCCCGCAACGACCGCGCAATCAAGGCGACGAAGAGAACGTCCGCTCGCCCGATCCATCCGACCCCCGCCGACCGCGTCTTCTGGCCGATGGAAGACTGAGCGGGAAGGGGCAAGCCGGCTACGGGCTACCGACTACAGGCTACCGGGAAGAGGAACGTCGTAGCACGTCCAGTGGATCGACGTCAGCCGACCCAAGCCGACGACTTGTCGTCGGTCCCGTTGTGGTCAGCTCCCGGTTGTGGCACGGTCTCCTGACCGTGCCACACGTCGCGACCGAAGGTCTCCACCGAGAACGCGTCGGGATCCGCATTCGCACGGTCATAGCGCGATAGCACGGGACAACGCACCGGAAGCCTGACCACCTGAAGCCCAAAGCGCCCGCATCACACGTAGCTGTCGAAGATGCGGACCTGCTTCCAGGTCTCTTTGTTCTCCGCAATGAATGCCAGGTGATTCTCGTCCTTCTGGTAGGCATCGTGTGCGGCTCGATCCTTGAAGACAACGTGCAGCCCGACGTGAAACGCGCGGTCGTTCACCGGACGGGCGAGATCTTCGACCAGTGTGCCGGCGCTGAAGTAGACAATCCCCGCAATTGGCTTGAGATGGTGATGGCAGGAGTCCACGAGCTTCTGAATCGCCGCGGGCGATCCGTCGTTGAGCGTGAAATAGACCATGTGGGCGAGTTGAGACGTGGCGGCACTCTGGCTCATGGGATGCTGATCCTGGCAGGACGTTTGCGGGTCGAATCCGACTCGAAGTCGGAAATTGGTGAAAGCGGGATCTTGGCTCCCGATCCAGCAGATTGCAAGCAGCACCGGGGCCATGCAGAATAACGGGATGCGTTCGCCAGGCGATCCCAAGCTCGTCGATTTCCCTCCCGCCCACTCGCGAATCATTGTGGCGCTGTGGGTGACGCGGTTTCTGATGGGTCCCCTCATGTTGCTCGGCCTCTGGCTGCTGCCGGAAGGACAGAAAGGGTGGGCGGGCCTCGGATTCGTCGTCATCGGGCTGACTTCAATTGCTCGCGGGATTGTGACGCGGCACGGACGTCTCGCAGCCGTTCAAGGCGAAGATTCGCCAGCCGAATAATTCCGGCCTGAGTCCGCGCTTCTCTAAGCGACCTGGGCTCCCTGTTCGCATGGCAGGCACAAGCTCCGGAAGTGCATATCTGCCGTTTCCAACAAGTTTGAATTGCATTTAAGTTGTTTAATTGCAATATGTT
>JBFWWA010000612.1:0-3348 GCA_050246455.1 Planctomycetaceae bacterium | reverse complement strand
GGGCAGCTCGACTACTGGTCGCCGGTGCTCGTCTATCTTGCGCGTGAGGAACGCCGGCCGATCTCTCAGCACCTTGCCCTGTGGGACCAGTCGCTCGGCTCGCTGCAGCGGACAAGGTACATCACGCCGACAAAGAAGGAAGAGCTCCTGTTCAGCTTCGGCGGCTATGTCTATCTCTGGTATGACCCGAACGTGCCGGATGAAGTCGAGTCCGGCCTGCCGCTCTCGTTCGAGTTTCCCGAACCCGAAGTGAACGAAGCGTATCTCCGGACGTCGTACGAGCCGGGCGACATCGTCGTCGCGATGAAAAAGGGGGGCCTCATCGTGCACGCGGGAGGGCGTTCGGTATTCGTCGATCAGCTCAAAGTGAACGATGCGAACGCCCCCGCCAAACCGGTCGATGAGATGCTCGTCGCCGACGACGGACGCACCGCCATGATCCGTTGCGTCGGACCGAAGGAATCGGGCATCAGCGAGCAGCGAATCGAACTGCATCGCCCCGGAAAACTGACCATCCGCCGGCAGACCGAAGCGGACTTGAACTGGTGGCACGCCGGTGATGCCGAGCGGAATGGAAACTCGATCGTCTGGAAAGACGGCACGAAACTGACGGTGACCCGCGGCACGATCTCGTCGATCGATCCCAAGGGCTATACCGAAACGAAAACGCATTACGGCGGAATGAAGTTCGCGGACCCTCACCCGTTTGTTTATCCTGTAGTGACGGCCAAACCCGACGGGGGCGTCGTCGAAATTGAGATCGTTTGTCCGATTCGCTCCCGGTAAGGGTGTTCGCGAATCGGATCGGAACCAGGACCCACTGAGGATTCGCGCTGTTCCGGATGCGGCGCGATCTTGAAGACAGAATTCTGAGGAGCATCTCTTATGAACGCACAGCTCCATTCCCCGCGACCGACGGGACGGCTCATCGCAATCGGGTTCATTCTTGCTGCCGCATTGCTGGTCGGGCTGAATGACAGCCGCACTTCCGCAAAGGACGCCGCCCAGCCGGCCGCGAAAGAGCCGGCCAGGAGCGCCCTCTACAAGAACACGCTGACTCCGCTGAAGAACCCGCAGCCGCTGCTGGCGGATCATCCGGAGTTCGTGCAGCCTGTCGTCGAAGTCCGCCGCTTCGAAGCCCCTCCCATTCTCGACGAGAAGGGAGCCGACCTCGAAGTCCGGGCGTGGCGGTTTTCGTACAACGCGCGCGGCATCATCGAAATGCCGAACCGCATTCGAGCGGCGAACACCGCGGTGATCATGGTGCACCCGTGGGGAATCGATGACGGACAGGGGTGGACGAGTCCGGAACCGGCGGGTGTCGCCGACTTCTGCACGATCGAGAAGAATCACCTCGCGGGGAAGCATACCCGCGAAGTCATCAACCCGCTGCTGGAACGGCTTCGCCCGCAGGTGAAGTACGTGATGTACAGCATGCGCTCCGGCGAGAAACCGGAGCACAAAAAAGCGTACCGGAGCATTCGCAATCATCCTTCGCCGGCCGAACAGGCTGCCGGACTTCGCGAACTGCATGCGACGCTCAAGGCCTTCAAGTACCAGGGGGAACCGCTGCCTGCGGAGTTGAAGCTTTCGGAAACGAATCCGGTTCGCGATTACTTCGAGCAGTTTCCCGGCCTCGATGCCGGCGCGAAGTACAACAACGAAGGCTTCTGGGATCTTCCGACGCCGGTCTGCAGCGACGTCAAGATGCATCCCGATGACATCGTCATTTACGACGACGACGGCTACCCCGCTCTCCGCGACTTCCTCAAGAAGAACGACATCCGGCATGTCATTCTCACCGGCTACGCCACCGACATGTGCTTCTGCCTGACGACGGCCGGCTACAAGAATCTGTCGAAAGATTTCAACGTCTTTCTCGTCGGCGATGCGACCCTCGCGACTTTTCCTGCCAACGATTCGCCGCGCTACGCCACCAACGCGCACATCTCGTTTGCCGCGCTCAATCAGTTGATCACGCAATGCTCCTGGATCCAACCAATCCGCAAGCAGCAGGCGAAGCGGGACTGAGCGAGAATTCTCGATAGCGATGAACCCACTGACTGAAGGAACACCATGACGCAACTTCCTGAGGACCGATCTTCGTCCGCGCGCCGCCAGTTTCTGGGCGGGGCGATCGCCGGCATGGCCGCCAGTGCGCTGGCATCCCAGAACGTCGAAGCCGCCGAGCCGAGCGGCGCGAAACGAACTGGGCTCTATCCCGACGGAGTTCCGTCGGCCGACGTCGGCTATTCGCCCGGAATTGCGGCCGAGGGAAAACGGGTCGTTTTCGTCTCCGGACAAGGATCGGACGACGTGAAAGCCGACATGGAAACGCAGATGCGTCAGACCTTCGACAAGATCGGCAAGGTGCTCGCGGAAGCGGGCGCAACGTGGGAGAACGTCGTGATGATGCGCTCGTTCTTCGTCCACCTCAATCGCGATCTCCCGGCTTACCGGAAGGTTCGCAAGGAGTATCTCAAGAAGCCCTACCCCGCCTCGACCGCCGTCGGGACCACCGAGCTCGCCATCCCCGGACTCGACATCGAAATTGAAGCGATCGCGATCGTGTGACGTATTGACGATGCGCAACGCGGAAGTAGACGGGGAAGGATTCAAATAAGGAAGCCAGGAGAAGAGACACGAGGTTGGAGGAGAGTCGATCGAGGATGGAACTGAGTGCTCCGCATCAACATTTTTATTCGTGGCTTCCTGGGTTCCTTATTGGCGGTTTTTTTTTCTTATGAGGCTGATACGTGATGTCGCGGGCTGAACATCCAATGTCGCGGCGTGCGATACTTGTGACCGCTGTAAGCGCCGGTTGCGTGGCGGCGGGTCGCTCGCTGTTGGCAGCGACAGATCGCGTGAAGAATTCCACCGCGTCGGCGTCGGGTTATTTCGACATTCACGTTCATCTCACGCAGGAGTGGTTCGGGAAGGAACGGGGGCCGGTGACGGCCGATGTGCTGCTCCGCTGGATGGATGCGCACGACATCGCGCAGGCAGCGGTCCTGCCGCTCGTTTCGCCCGAGGCATTCTGGTACCCCATTTCCACCGAGTACGTGCTGCGCGAGTGCCGCGAGCATGCGGACCGGCTTGTTCCGTTCTGCGCGATCGATCCGCGGACACTTGCCACGCATCTTCCCGACCGCAAATCGGTCGTCGACATGCTCTCGCAGTACATCGCCGCCGGCGCGCGCGGGTTCGGCGAGCATAAGCCACGGCTGGCCGTCAACGACCCGCTCTCGATGCGGCTCTACGAAGCGTGCGCGTAGGTACATTTGCCGTTTATGTATCATCTCGACAATCAGGCGAACATGCACAAACCGGGCCGGCCCGGCCTGGAAA
>JBFWWA010000611.1:0-3349 GCA_050246455.1 Planctomycetaceae bacterium | reverse complement strand
CCCGGCATGAGCAGAATGGCAACCAGCATCGAGGCCAGCAGAACGCTCCAGAGCCAACCCGGCACGCGCGCCGCGAGTTCTTCGATCGAAACATCCCGCATCAGAAAATGCACAAAAAACAGGACCTCAATGAGCATGAGCGCGAGGAAAGCCTGGGAATCCTTGACAGACGAAGCGGCTGCTGAGGAGACCATGCCGACAAGTGCGTTCGACACGGCGAAGGCCTGCGCGATCGACTGAGCGCGAAAGAAGACGCAGGTCCAGCCCAGCAGGAGCAGCGTGCCGGCCGCAATTGCAATCCGGGGGATCGTTCCGCCCCAGAATGGTGATTGCGCAAGCCGCGTTCGTCGCACTCCGACTTCGCCGAGCAGCGCGATTCCATTGAGCCCGCCGAACGCAATATAGGTCCACGACGCGCCGTGCCAGAGCCCCGCCAGCAGCATTGTCAGCATCATGTTGGCTGCAGAGCGGACTGGTCCATGCCGGTTCCCGCCGAGGGAGACATAGACGTAATCGCGCAGCCAGCTGCTCAGGCTGATATGCCAGCGCTGCCAGAAATCGATGAAGCCGATCGGGGCGAGCGGCCGGCGGAAGTTGTCGGGAAGTGCAAACCCCAGGCAGAGCGCCGCCCCAACGGCGCAGGTCGAGTAGCCCGCGAAGTCGCAGTAGATTTGTCCGCAGAAAGCCAGCATGCCGGACCATGCGCTCGCAACGTTCGGCGAAACGGCGACGGAGTAAACCGCATCGACAACGGGGCGGAAGATCCGATCCGCAAGGACGATCTTGAGAAACAGCCCGATGATGACGAGATCGATCCCCCATACAAACTCGGCGCGTGTTGCACGCCTGGGCGCGACCAGTTGCGGCAGAAACTGAGCGGCACGCGTGATTGGCCCCGCCACAAGCTGCGGAAAAAAGCTGACGTAGAGCGCGAAATCGACAAACGACGGCCAGGGCGAGAACCGGCGACGGTAGACGTCGATCGTGTAAGAGAGGGTGTGAAACGTATAGAACGAGATTCCAACCGGGAGGACGATGTCCCACTCCGGAGGGTCGTAGGCCACACCGAAGGCATGGAGCAGGCGTGCGAAATTCTCGACGGCGAAGGTCGCATACTTGAAATAGCCGAGCATTCCGAGATCGACGCAGAGGCTGATCACAAGGAACAGTCTTCGCTTCGCCGGGGAGTTGCTCGATGCAATTCTGCGAGCGGCGATCCAGGCGACGAGGGTCGAGACTGCCAGCAGCAGTACGAACGGGGGATTCCAGGCGGCATAGAAGAGATAGCTCGCGACAACGAGCTGGATTTTCTTCGTCCTCCAGGAAACCGGCAGCCGGTGCAACAGCAGTACAAGTGCGAAGAAGATCAGGAATGTGAGTGAATTGAAAAGCATTGATCGGCAACAATCCAGGTCGAGAACTAGTTGCCTGACTAGCGAGCGGCTGGTCGCGATTGTAGCCATAGAGTATGGGGCGAATCTCCTGTTTTTCTCACCACAGAGAAAGTACTCGTTGAAGAGAGCAGGATCCGGCTGCAGAATAATCTCCAGAAGGATGTTGGTTGCGCTGAGAGAGAAGCGAGGATCATCGCATGCGGTACGGACGCGGCTTCACCATCATCGAGCTGTTGATTTCGATCGCCGTCGTCTCGCTGCTCATCGCGTTGTTTCTTCCTGCGGTCATGGAAGCGCGGGAGTCATCGCGAAGGATGCAATGCCTCAACAACCTCCGGCAGATCGGCGCCGCACTGCACAACTATGAAGAGCAGCATACGCGCCTGCCGCCGGCGATGATCTGGAGCGGCCCGCCGGGCGAGCAGATCGGTCCGGGAACATTTCCGATCGGGCTGTTCGACCGCATCGCGAAGGGACTCGCGCCCACAAGCGAACCCGACCGCGTCCACGCCAACTGGGTGCTGATGCTCCTTCCGCACGTTGAGCAGCAGTCACTCTCCGACAAGTACAACTTCTCGCGCCCGGTCTCGGACCCGGCGAACGCGGAGGTTCGCCAGACGCCCCTTGCGGTGATGAACTGCCCGACCGACACCTTCAACCGGATTACCAATTTCTATTCGCGCGCACTTCTGGCGGGAAATAACGAAAACCTCTATGCGCGCGGGAACTACGGCATCAACTTCGGCTCGAATCGGGGATGCATCATCAACGGCATCGTCCCCTGCACCGACGGGTTCCACGTCGATTCGAACGACCTCGCAAACAAGAACATGGTCGTCTGGGGAAGCGGGCTGGCAGGCATCAACACGTCGTTCCGCTTCAGCGACGTCACTTCAGGGACGTCACATTTCGTCGTCGTCGACGAACTGCGGGCCGGCGTGCATCCGCTCGACCCGCGCGGCACCTGGGCTCTCGGGTTCATTGCGGCGAGTGCGACGGCGCGGCACGGCCTCTTCGGCGGAATTGATGATGCGAACGGTCCGAACAACTCCGATTCGAGCTCGGACGATATCACCGGTTGCACACAGTTAAAGGCCACCGAGGCCGACCTGCTGGCCAAAACCAACATGCCCTGCTTTGCTCCCCCCGATCCGACCATCGAGGCCAACGACCAGGCGACGTCGCGCAGCCAGCATCCGGGTGGGGTGCAGGTGCTCCTCGCCGACGGTTCCGCCCGGTTCGTCAGCGACAACGTCAATTCGACCGTCTGGCACCACATTCATCTGCGCGACTCGTCGCACGCGGGGGAATTGTCGTTCTGAAGTCTGCTCCGCACTCCAGCGATTCTGGAACGAGACTTAACGACGGTCCCGCTTGAGCGTGCGGATGAAGAACTCGTTCACGACCGGCTCGAGCCACTTCACGCGCTGCATCGAATGCGGGCAATGATCGACCGCCGCGAGGCGATGGTAACTGAGGTCCTTGAGTCCCGCCTTGTTGAGCGCCTCGACAAATCGATCGGCCGTCGCGACCGGCACCTGCACATCGGCCACGCCGTAGATCATGAGGAGCGGGACCGACGCGTTCGCGACGTACGTCGTCGGCGAGGCTTGCCGGTAATTGGCGATTCGCTTCTCGTCGGGCGGTCCTGCAAGGAACAGCTCGACCGCACCGCGAAGCACTCCGTCTCGATACTGGAACTCGAGGTCGAGCGGGCCGCTGTCGCTCGCGGCGGCATGCACACGGCTCGATTGTTCCTGCCAGGGCCCCTCGTCGGGAATTCCCGATTTCTCGTTCGTGAGCGCGAGCATCAGCGCCAGGTGCCCGCCCGCGGAATTGCCCCAGACGCCAATCCGCTCCGGATCGACGTTGTGCTCCTTCGCATGCGCCCGCAGCCAGCGCACGGCGCAGCGGCAGTCGGCAATAGCGGCGGGGAACGGCGCCTCGCGCGCGAG
>JBFWWA010000610.1:0-3362 GCA_050246455.1 Planctomycetaceae bacterium | reverse complement strand
GAATGCGTCTTGCCGTCGGTCCCGGGAAGCTTGTTCCACTCGGGAGCCTTGTCGCCGACGCTGAGAACGGTATTGAACTCACCCGCGTTCACGGCAGGCAGCAGCACGAGGTGAAGCAGACCGACAATCGCCGCAACAACGAAACGACGCATCTCGAACTCCCGATGAGGTAACCACGACCGGAACAACGTCAGCTCGTCGGGCGCGATGCGCACGACCCGATGGCACGATTGTACGCCCGCCGCAAACAATCGGGCAAGAACGCGCGGGCCGGACCAATAAGCGAGACCTTCGGTCAAAAGGAATGGCATGGTCAAAAGACCATGCCGTAACGCGCGGCCGGGTGACAATGCGATTCCGACGACAAGTCGTCGGCCCGGGATTCTATCGAACCCCTAACCCCTATTTCCTATCTCCTATTTCCTACCCCTCTACTGCGATTGCTGCTGCAGTGCGCGAAGGATTTCCGCGGTCACACGATCGTCAGGCCGCATCCGCTGCACCGCGACGAGCTGGTTGTACGCCGCTTCCGGATAGCCGACGACGAGAAGATGGTACGCAAGCAGGAACCGCGAGCCGGGCCGGTCGGGAATGCGCGCGACGTACTGAGAAAGGTCACGGAGCTGCGCGAGGTAGATCTCCTGGTTATCGTAAAGCGAGCCGATCGAGCTCCAGTCGGAACCGGGGCCCGCTCCCAGAACGGAGTAGATCACCGTTGCCGCCGCATCGTACTCGCGCATCGCGAAGAGCGACAGCGCCCGGAATTCGTGCATCACCGGATCATCGGGGAGCAGGCGAATCGCTCCTTCGACGAGGTCGAGCGCGCGGCGGTAATCCTGCTGGCGGAACGCGGCACGCGCCGCATCGAGCCTGCGAATAGCCTCCTCCGTCACGCGTCCGCTCTGATCAATGTTGTTCAACGGGCGGATCGGCTGTGAGTAGTCGTAGCCGGAGAAGTAAGTGACCGACGTCGGCGACCAATACGGATTGACGAAGTTATACGTGACGACGGGACCGATGCCGAAAACGGGACCGGTCGCAGGATTGAACCAGATCGAAGGTCGGTAGCGGAAGTTCCAATAGCTTCCCGAACCGTGCCAGTGATTGTGCACATAGTCGTAGCGGCCGCGCCATGGACGCTGATAGTTGTTGACGTAGTTCGTCGGCCCTCGAAAGTTATTGACGACGGTGTTATTCACCTGCTGGTTATTGATGTTCGTGACGTTCGTCACGTTGTTCACGATGTTCTGCACATTTTGAATGTTGACGGTGTTCCCGACGCCGCTCTGGTTCACGACATTCGTCTGGTTGTTCTGCTGGATGTTGACATCGGGCGATGGCCGCGTCGGCCGCGAGGGCTTCGACCAGTTCGGTCGTCGATCGACGATCAGCCGGTCGCGACGAACTCGCTCTCCGCTGAAGCTCATATTCGACGTCGGCACGGGCTCCCGGCGATTGACTCTTCCGGGAACGCCCTGCGCCGGAGATGCCGGCTTCGACTGCGGCGACCGCTTCGGGAGTTGCCGCGGCGCCTGCGCTTCGACGGAAGTCGCAGCAAGTATCGTGGCCAGAAGGGCCGCCGGTGTCATAAATTTTTTCATGATGAAGTTCCGATGCGGGTCCAGCGGCTTGAACTACTTCTTGCGGCTATATTTCACTTCGGTATCGGCGACAGGCTGCCCTTCAACTTCCACTCCGATCGATTTCCAGACCAGTGCGTTTCCTTCCGCGGGAATCCACTCTGCGGTGGAAGTGCTCGTCTGGCCATCCGCGAGTATTCCGAATGTCGCCGCGCGCCACGCATTTCCTCGCTGCTGCCAGGTCGCCTCGCCGAACCCCCCCGTCGAATCGAAATACCAGGAGCGGATCTTCCGCTCGACCGGATCCCAGCCGATCCAGACGACGGCATCGTAAGTGGTCTCGTTCGATTTCGCCTTGAAGTTCTGCACGAGAAACTTCCCGGGAACTTTCCAGTCGCAATAGACGGTGACTTCGCCCGAGGCCCCTTCCTGCGTCCACTCGCCGACGAGAAACTGCAGGTCGTTGAGCGGATTCTGGCCGCTCGCTTTCTTTTCGGGATCGGAAGGCATGTCGCGCACGCTCTGCACCAGCCACTTCCCATCGCTCTTGGTCCAGAGCGTGACATAGCGACCGGTTTCCTTCTCTCCGCTCGGCTCCGTCAGTTCGAGCACGCCGTCATCCATGGCAAGATCGGGCTTCAGGAAGCGCCGCGCGCTGACCGTCATTTTGATCTGGTAGCCCCGACCGTCGACGAGGGCCTTGCGGAAGAGTGCGGTGATCTCATCCCGCCCCGAGTAACGGCGACCGCGGTGATCGACGAAGTCGCAGTCGGGAGCCCAGTGCGCCGCAAGCGCGGTGATGTCGGCGGCGTTGTACGCCTTCGTGTAGGCGGCAATCGCCTGATCGATGGCTTTCGCCTCCGGATTCTCCTCGCTCCACGCGACCGAGGTCATCGAGAGAGTGACGATACCGAACAACAGGACGCGGCGGTTCATGGATGATGCTCCGGACAGATAACGGAAACAACGAGGCAGGAACGATGGCTATGGGTACGACTGCCGAGGAATTGTCGGACGAACAGAGAATGCTGCGGTGAATCAGAGATCGCGTGCGCTGAAGGTGTCTCCCAGTTTCATGTCGCCGGATTCGAAACCGCGTCGGAACCAGCGGACCCGCTGTTCGCTCGTGCCGTGGGTGAATTTTTCCGGGACCACGTATCCGCGCGACTGCATCTGCAGACGGTCGTCGCCAATGGCGCTTGCCGCCCGGAGTCCTTCTTCGAGATCCCCCTTCTCCATGATTCGCCGCGCGCGGTCGGCGTGATGCGCCCAGATGCCGGCGAAGAAGTCCGCCTGCAATTCCTGGCGGACCGAGAGTTCATTCGCTTCCGCTTCGGGAAGTCCCTGCCGGGCCCGATGAACTCTTTCACTGATCCCCAGTTCGTTCTGCACGTGATGACCGACTTCATGTGCAATGACGTAAGCCTGGGCGAAATCCCCGGCCGCATTGAAGCGGTTCTGCAGATCGCTGTAGAACTGCAGATCGATGTAAACCTTCGAATCCGCGGGGCAGTAGAACGGACCGACCGCAGCGTTCGCGTATCCGCACGCGGACTCGACCTGCCCTGAGAACAGGACCAGCTTCGGCTGCCGGTATTGCTTCCCCTGCTGTCGAAAGACGTCGGTCCAGACGTCCTCCGTGCTGGCGAGAATTGTCTTCACGAATTCGACGAGCGGTTCTTCTTTCGGATCGATCGGGCCCTGCTGCTGCGCACCGGGAGGAGCGTTCTGCTGCATGTTCTGCAGCAGCGCCTGCGGATCCCCTCCCAGGAACAGAACGAT
>JBFWWA010000609.1:0-3374 GCA_050246455.1 Planctomycetaceae bacterium | reverse complement strand
CACGGAGATGATGGCGATTCCCGGCAAGAGTTGCGAGGAGACACGCGTCGCGGAGTTCATCAGGAAGAAGTTGACGGCGGCCGGAATTCCCCGCTCGGCCATTCTTGTCGACGATTCGACGAAGCGCATCCCGCACGGCGGCGCAATCGGCAACCTGATCGTGAAGCTCCCCGGCACGGTGAAGGGGCCGCGGCGGATGCTGATGGCGCACATCGACACGGTCCCGCTCTGCGTCGGCTCGAAGCCGGTGCGGAAGGGGGGGCTGATCGTCTCGAAGGATCCGCGGACGGCCCTCGGTGCCGACGACCGCGCCGGCGCGAGCGTCGTCCTCAACAGCATTCTCGAGATCCGGAAGCGGAAACTTCCGCACCCGCCGCTGACGTTGTTCTGGCCGGTGCAGGAAGAGATCGGCCTGCTGGGGGCGCGGCACGTCAAGCTTTCGAATCTCGGCAATCCGAAGCTCTGTTTCAACTGGGACGGAGGACCGGCCCACACCGCGACCATCGGGGCGACGGGGGGCTACGACCTGGAGATCAAGGTTTTCGGCATCGCGAGCCATGCGGGAGTGCATCCAGAACATGGCGTGAGCGCGATTGCGATCGCCTCGATGGCCATTGCCGACCTGGTGCAGCACGGCTGGCATGGGCTCGTCGTGAAGGGGGAGAAGACCGGCACGAGCAACCTCGGAATCATTACGGCGGGGGATGCGACGAACGTCGTCGCGTCGTCACTCGTCATTCAGGCGGAAGCGCGCAGCCACGACCCGGCGTTCCGGAAGGTGATTGTGAGCGAGTTTCAGCAGGCATTCGAGCGCGCGGCCGCGTCGCTTTCCAACGCGATGGGGCAGCGGGGGCGAATTGAATTCCGCGCGGACCTCAAATACGAGTCGTTCCGCATTCCGGAAGATGCCGCCGCGGTGCAATCGGCGTTTGCCGCCGCGCGAGCCGTCGGCCTGACTCCCGAGCCGCGCATCACCAACGGCGGGCTCGATGCGAACTGGCTCTCCGCGCGCGGGCTGCCGACGGTCACCCTCGGTTGCGGCCAGCAGAGCCCGCACACGGTTGCGGAGAGCCTGCACATCGACAGCTATCTGGCCGCGTGCAAGATGGGGCTGCTGCTGGCAACCGGCGCGGCGTGACTGATATTGAAATCAGCGCCGAGCAGAGAGAAAACTCACGGCCATCGGCGCAGCGACGAGGTAAGACGGCTGCGGATTGAGCGCGTGTTCGCGCAGGCAGGCCTCCGTGTACTTAATTGCGTGCTCGTCGCTGCCGGCGATGGCACGGTCGATGAGTTCATCCACATCAAGGTGTTCGACGGGGGGTTCTCTTTCCGAAGAATTGCCCCCGAACCGCACGTACATCCCCGCGGCTGCCTGCCAGGCGTAACCGGTGGCGGAGCGCAAAGTCTCCGGCGAGAGGACCGGCGCGATCATCCGGAGCCCGCTCGGGGCGGTCACCGCGTGAACGAATCCGAGAACGGAGAGAAAATCGGTCGCGTTTACCGCATAGCTGTGCGCGAGAGTTTCCGTGAGATCGGAGAGAAACGCTTCGCTCGATATTGAACTCAGATTGCTGCCAACCGATTCCAAGAACGGTGGGAAGTCGTTGAGATCCTTGAGCGCCTGCACGAGGTTTGTCGGGGCAGGGCGTCTCTCCGGCGGGAGAGTTTCGAGCATTGGGAGCCGGCGCGACGGCAGTACGTCGGACTTCCCGCCATCGGTCCCAGCCGGCATGGTTTGATATCCGGCGGCCCAGTGGGCCAGTCCGTTCGCGAGTTCCTTCCGGCGGAGGGGAGTATCGCGCTCCGTCAGCGCGCGGACCGCGTGGCAGGTGCGGATCGGCCCGTGCAGGGCAATTGCTGCGAATCCGGGAGCGAGCCGCGCGATCCATTGATCGAGTAGTTTCTGCCAGGGGACCTCTTCCATTTGGATCGCGAAGAAATATGCCCAGTCGGCAAAGCGGCCGTATTTGCCGAGCGCATTCTGCCAATTGTTTTCGTGGATTCGATCGGTTGGCGAAGGTCGCGCTTTTAGAAACGGCGATCGGCGAATGTACTCTTCGGTCCAGCGAACCGTCGCTTCAGGGCGGCCGAGCGCGCAGATCGCCTCGGCCGCCATCGGTCCGTGGTTGCTGATCGAATCGACCGGGGCAAGCAGCTCGAGTACATCTTCATACAAATCGTACGCAGGATTGACCATGGGCAATCCGCTGCGAGAGCACTACGGCGTAATCGATTCGCGCCAGGCGAACGCGTTGATCTTCTCGAGCGTGGCTGGTTCCTGGAGTTGCTGCGTTTCCGTGTACGGGAATCCGTAAACGACCACTTTGCCCGAGGTGAGCTCGGAAACGTAGACCAGGCTTGTCGCCCAGCTCGTGCCGCGCGAGGCCGCGAGGTGCCCCAGGCCGGAGACGATCGCCCATTGCGGCTCGGTCTTGGGATCGAGCTCGAAATCGGCCGCGATGTTCCGGAAGTAGGAGCGGGTGAACTGCCCGTTCCGGATGTTGAGAACATGGCCTTGCAGGTTTCCGGTGAGGAAGTCGAGCAGGAAGACCGCTTCCATCTGCGAACCCGCCGGGGCGGTGCAGAGCGCAAATTTGTTGCTGCGATCGGTTGCGACGGCGAACGCGGGCTCATGCGGCCAGAAGTACGCCGTGCATAATCCGCCGATCACTCCGACCATCAACCAGAATGCCCGATTGCTCACAATCCGCTTTTCCACGACTGGCTCCTCCGTAAACTCGACTTGTGCCGGATAGGTTGGGATGTTTTGCCCGCTTGCTCTGGGGCCAATTTACCCGGTACTTCCAGGAGCGGATAGAGAGAAAACCCGATCCTTGCCTTCGCAACAGGCCCTCAGTATCCTGCCAACCGGTATCGCGCGATGCGTTGCGCGATCGATCTTCGGCAGCATCGGGAATGCGCCCGGCCACTTCCTGCGGCGGGCGAACACGAGGAGTGGAACGTGGAAACAACCAACGGCGCGCTCGGAAGAAAACTCCGCATGGCTCTCGTCGGCGGCGGGCAGGGGGCATTCATCGGCCGCGTGCACGCAACGGCCGCCGTTCTCGACAATCGCGCCGCGCTGGTGGCCGGCGCGCTCTCTTCCAGTCCCGAAAAATCGAAGGCATCCGCTCCCGCGTACGATATTCCCGCGGACCGCGCGTACGGCTCGTACACCGAGCTGATCGAAAAAGAGCTCAAGCTTCCGGCCGACCAGCGCATCGATTTCATCAGCATCGCGACTCCGAACCACACCCATTTCCCGATCGCCAAGGCGGCGGTCGAAGCGGGCTTCAACGTCATCTGCGACAAGCCGATGACGATTGACCTCAAGGAAGCCGAAGAGCTCGCGAAGATTGTCGAGAAGTCGA
>JBFWWA010000608.1:0-3385 GCA_050246455.1 Planctomycetaceae bacterium | reverse complement strand
CTGGAAACCAGACGGCGGGGTGGCTGGTTGCGACGAATCCGGTGGCGGAGGAGTATTAACGATGAACGGCCGAGGAAGACCCGAGCGCATGCGGTTGAGCCTGCTGCGACTTTGCCTGTTCGTCATCGGCGTGCTGCTGACGTTTGCGGCTGCGCAGGCATGCAACGTGCCGGTGTTCCGCTACGCGCTCGAACATTGGAGCGGCGACTCGTACCGATTGCTGGTCTTTTACCGCGGCCAGCTGACGGATGCCGAACAGCAGCTCCTCAAAACTCTTGAAGCTGACGAACAGCAGCCCTCAACCAACGTCTCGCTGCGCCGAGTCAATACGGAGGACATCGACGACGAAGCGGATCGAAAACTCTTCGAGTCCGAATCCAACCCGCAACTTCCACGGATCGTGATGCAGTATCCGCAGCATCTGAAGATTGAAGCCCCCGTCTGGTCCGCTCCACTGAATTCCGAATCGGTGACAAGTCTGTTGAATTCGCCGGTTCGCGACGAGCTCATTCGACGACTGAAGGATGGCGAGACCGCGGTATGGCTGCTGCTGGAATGCGGCGAGCGCGACAAAGACGAAGCGGCGGCGCAGCGTCTCGAAACCGAGTTGAAGAAGCTGCAGCAGGAGCTGAAGCTCCCCGAGCTGACTGATGCGCCTTCCGATGCGTTGCTCGACGGCCCTCCTCTCCGCGTGGAGTTCTCCCTGTTGCGCGTGGCTCGAACTGCCGAAGAAGCGGCGCTCGTGGCGACGCTGCTGCACGCCGAACCCGATCTCGCGGAAGAATCTGAACCGCTGGTGTTTCCGGTGTTCGGCCGCGGTCGAGCACTTCTTCCGCTCCTGGGGGCCGGCATTACGGCGGAGAACATCCAGACCTCGGCCTCGTTTCTGGTCGGCCCCTGCTCCTGTCAGGTGAAGGAACAGAATCCCGGATTCGATCTGTTGCTCTCCGCCAACTGGGGTTTCCCGACCGCGACGGAGACAACCGAGACTCTCGCCTCCACTAATGGCAGCGGAACATCGCCTGTCGCGGAATTTGTTCCGATTCCGAGCGGCGCACCCGCAGCCGCTGCACCGTCAGCCGCAACGCAAGCGTCGCCGGCCGTCAGCTCCAAGAGCATTCTTCCGCTCGTATTTGCCGTCTGCCTGCTGAGCGCGATCGGACTCTTCGTCTCGCTGCGGGTACTTCGACGTCGAACCTGACCAGCCGACGGCACTGCCGTCCCGCGCGGCCCACGCGACAATACCGAAACAAACTGCGTCGCTCCAAAAAAAGCAGGATCGCAAGCGACAACAACGCACCGCTTGCGATCCCTGGCTCTGTGGAAGCGGAGAGGCAGGGATTCTAAAACGGCGTCGACGCAACTGCTTGTCGTTCAACCGTTTGAATCTCAACTTCTTTGCGGTCCGCAACTTGCAATTGGTCATTCGTGACCGTTTGTGGTCAAAGTTTCTCACCCGTGGCCGTCTGTTCTGTCCCAGTGGGACAATGAAGTTCGTCGTGGCGGACACCTCTTAAAGAGGTGTCTTGTGAGCAGTACAGAGCAGTTCGTTCCGCGCAACGGTCACACAGCGGTCGTCGGGATTGTCGCGCGAATTAGCGGGTGCGCGAACCAGAAGGAAGTCAGCCTCGAGGATCAAATTGATCATGGCAAAGAAGCCGTCCACGAAATTTACACTGGGCCCACAGAATACCGAACTATCGCGACTAAAGGGAAAGGCGAATGGCTGATTCGTCCGGAACTTGCCGAGATCGAAGCTCTCATCCGGACCCGCACTCTGGACTTCCTGATCGTGGAGGACATCGGGCGACTCATTCGCGGCGCGGAGGCTGTTCGATTGTGCGGTATCGCGGTCGACCATGGAGTGCGGGTGCTGGCGCCTCACGACTGCATCGATACCGCCGATGATAATTGGGAAGAGGACGTGCTCGGCGCTTCCAAGGAGCACGTCGGTCATAACGCGCAAACGTCCAAACGGTTGAAGAAGAAGCTGATGCTTCGTTTCAAGCGGAATGGAGGAGCAACACCCCGGGAAATCAGCGGTTATCTGAAGCCCCCCGGGGCCAAAACCTTCGAGGAGTGGAAGCGAATCGACGAACTGACGCCGACCATCTGCAAAGGCTTGCGGCGGTTGCGGGAATGCCTCAACTGCTCTGCGGTCGCTGACTTCTTCAACGACGCGGAATTTCCAACTGGTAAATACCGCCGGACCAGGAAGAAATGGACCGGCGACATGGTGCGGAAGTTTTTCGCCAATCCCATTTTGAAGGGCAATCCGTGCCGCGGCAAACGTCACACTGTGAAGCACAATGAGACGGGGCGGCGCATCTCCGTTCCGAACCCGAAGGGGCCGACGTTTATTGATTGTCCCCACCTTGCGCATGTCGAGGCCATCGAATTCGATGAAGTCAACGGATTGCTCGATGCGAAGAACAAGAACCGCGGGCGCAAGCCGCTCAACGGAGCCGATCCCCGGCACCGCATACCTCGGAAGCGGACTCGGTTTCCGGGCCAGCACGCAACCTGCTGGTACTGCGGTCAAACGTATGTTTGGGGGGGCAATGGCGTCAAAGACCATCTGATGTGCACGGGAGCTCGTGCGTGGACCTGTTGGAATGCGATCAGCATTAATGGCCCTCTGATCGCGAAGCGGGTTGTCGAGGTCGTCACGCGCCAGCTTTATGCGGCGCGGCACTTTGATGAACAGTTTCGAGCGATCGTTGCAGCTGCGACGTCGCGCGATACTGACAACATCGCCGACCAATGGTCTGTAATCGAGCGCAGCTCACGGGAACTCGAACTGCAGAAGCAGAACGTAGTCGATTCAATTGCGAAATTCGGCCCACGACCGATGCTCGAAGCAAAGATTCGCGAAATCGACGAAAAGGAGCGTGCGCTCGCCTACGAGCGGGCGAAACTCGAGCGATGGTGCGATGACGGTCTTGAACTTCCACCGGACATCGACTCACTCCGAAGGCTGTTGGAAGCAGAGTTCGAGTCTGCCGCGCAGGATTCTTTCGAATTCAGCGACTTGATGCGTGAACTGATTCCCGAACTTCATGTGTATCTTGTGCGTCTTTGCGACGGAGGACATCTCCTTCCGCGAGCGAGGGTTCGCCTGAATCTGGCTGGAATCATTCCCGATGCTCGGCATGTTCCTGAGTTGAACGAACTGATGTCCGGCGTGTTCACGCTGGACCTCTTCACGCCCCCCCAGCGCGAGCGAATTCGACTCGAGGCGGTGAAGCTCATGGAACAAGGCCGAACGCAACGGCAGGCAGCCGGCATGATTGCTGAGAAGCCGACGCAGCCGGCTCTGCAGAAAGCACTGTCGCTCCACAAGAAGATGCAAGAGCTGGAGTTGTCGGATCCGTATATGCTCCTT
>JBFWWA010000607.1:0-3390 GCA_050246455.1 Planctomycetaceae bacterium | reverse complement strand
AGGAGCGGAATCGATTCGACCTCGAGAAAGCTGTCGCGAGATGGCAGCCAGAGATTCGGGATGTGCGAAGCGGCGAGTTCTTTCAGCACCTCGTCGACCGGTTTCTGAAGTGCCTTGTGCACCACGATCAGTCGTTCACCCTTGTCCTCGTCGGGGACCGCTGTGACGGCGACTCGAATTTCCCCTTCCTCGTCGTTCGGGTCCTCCACAATCGTCGAAAGAAGTTCCTCAATGCGCAGATGCGGAACCATTTCGCCGCCGATCTTCGAAAAACGGCTCTGCCGGCCGGTGATCTGGATGAATCCGTCGTCGTCAATCTTCGCGAAGTCGCCGGTGTTATACCAGCCGTCGCGAATGACCTCGGCCGTCTTCTCCGGCTGATTGAGGTAGCCCAGCATCACGTTGGGGCCTTTGATCCACAGAAGCCCTTCTGTGTTCAGGCCGAGATCTTCACCCGTTTCCGGATCGACAACTTTTGCACTGACGTTCGGTACGGGGCGGCCGACAGTGCCGTTGCGCGTGCCGGTGCGATGTCCTTCCGGGCTCCGATGCGGAGGGATGTTGCAGGCGGCGAGTGGAGAAAGCTCCGTCGTTCCATATCCTTCAGTCGGCCAGACGCCGAACTTCTCCTCGAACTCTCTGGCGAGGTCGAGCGGCATTTTCTCGGCGCCCAGAATCGCGGTGTCGAGCGTTGCAAACTGCTCCTTGTCGCAGCGCTTGAGGTACCGCTTGAGGAAGGTCGGCGTGGCGGCCATGATCGTTACGCCATGATCTTTGCAGAGCTTGCCGATCATGCGCGGATCCGCCGGGTTGAAATGGTAAACCGACTTCGGATCAGCGGTGAGCGTAAGCCAGAGCGGAAACGTGAACCCGAACGAGTGGAAGAACGGCAGGATTCCCAGCAGGACATCGGTGCGGGCAAAGTGAATCAGCTGGTCGGCGGCTTCAATGTTCGTCGCAATGTTGTAATGAGAGAGCATCACCCCCTTGGGATTGCCGGTCGAGCCCGAGGTGAAGATCACCGTCATTAAATCGTCAGGCTTGATCGAGGTCAGCCCCATCATCCGCTCGATCAGCACGACCGGAGCAACGAACGCCTGTAGCAGCGCGACGGCCTTGTCGAAAGAAGAAATCTCCTCTTTCAGATCCTCGAGAAAAACGAGCTTCGCGTTGAGATTGTACGGCCGCTTTTCGAGAAACTTCCTGCTTGTGAGGACGTGTCGGATGCCGCTCTGCTCGATGCAGTAATTCACATCCCGCTCGCTGAGCGTGTAATTGAGATTCACGCTGACTCGTTTCAGAAGCGAGACTGCGCCGTTGGCAATCGCGCCGCCGACCGATGGCGGGAGCAGAATACCGACCATCCTCTCATCCGCCGCGAAAACCTTTCTCTCAAGAAGCCGTTTGAAAACGAGTATCGCTGTCAGCAGTTTGCCGCCGGTCAGTTCGGCGCCGCTGGAGTCTGCCACTTTGGAACGGAAGCGGCTCTTGCGCAACTGGCGGAGCAATTGGCGCGGCGGAAGCATCTGGCGGTCTTTGCGTTCTTGCACGGACTCAACTCCCAATTTCTGAACGGCTTCTCGGACCTGGTTGACGTTATCCGGGTCGGAGAGAGGCGCACCGAACGAAATCGATACAGGATAGGGCCATCGCTGCGGCCGTTTCCACAAAAACTTTCCGCCGCTGTAGCTGAAGATACTTCCCCAGAGACCATCAAGATAGATCGGAACGACCGGCGCGCCCGTTCCCTGCACGATGCGAAGCAGCCCGCGCTGGAACGGCTGCAGCTGTCCGGTGCGCGTGATCGACCCTTCCGCAAAGATGCAGACGAGTTCTCCCTCTTCAATGGCTTCGCGCGCGGTCTGCAGCGAGCGGAGGAGCCCCTTCGGCCCATCGGTCGCCTTGATGGGAATGACACCGAAAAGCTGTGCGATCCGACGAATCCACCAGCCGCTGACATAATCCGAGTAGGCCAGCATGCGAATCGGCCGCGACGACGTGAGCAACAGCAGGATGCCATCGAGCCACGAGACGTGGTTGGCCACCAGCAATGCACCACCGGTTGCGGGGAGGTTTTCCCGGCCGCGGACTTTGACACGGTACAAAGTCGCGCTGACAATCCAGACCAGAAACCGAATCGTCGCGTCGGGAAGCAGCCTGACGACATAGAACACGACGGGAATCGTTCCGAGCCCCGCCGCCAGGAAAATGCTGCTGGCGGAAAGTTGCAGCACGTCGCGGAGAAACCAGAAGAGCAAACCCGAGAGAAGCATCAGCGAGAACGAGACGAAATTGCTCGCAGCCAGAATCACTCCGCGCGTCCGGACTTCGCTGCGGTGCTGCAGGAATGATTCCAGTGGAACGTTGAACAGGCCGGCGCTGATGCCGAGCGTAAACAGCCAGACGCAACTCCAGCCGTAAGCGTGCTTCGTCGTCGCGGTGACGTTCGGGTCGATGCTCTCGCCGGTGAGATACAGGAGCAGGGCGCTGATGGAAATGCCGACCGCTCCGAGCGGGACGATGCCCAACTCAACCCGCCCGCGAGACCAGACTCCCGCCAGCACGCTTCCAATCGCGACACCGAGGACGATAATTCCCAGCAGCGGCCCGATGTCTTTTTGCGTCAGGTCGAGCTCATGGTTGCCGAACGTGTCGATGTTCATGTTCGCGAGCGACGCGAGGAACCAGAAGAAGGCCATACCGAGCGCCGTCCGCAGCAGCACAACGTTCGCTGAGAGCAGGCGAAGGTTTCGCCACGTCTCAGTGATCGGATTCGGCGG
This sequence comes from Planctomycetaceae bacterium, assembly GCA_050246455.1. GTDB lineage: Bacteria > Planctomycetota > Planctomycetia > Planctomycetales > Planctomycetaceae > CAZVJA01. The sequence continues at coordinate 610 of JBFWWA010000607.1, read as the reverse complement.
GAGAGGACGAGCCGCGTCCGCAGCCGGAAGCTTCGTAATCATGAGGCTGACCAGCCACCCTGCCACCGCCACGCCGACGAGTGCCGCCGAAGCGGGCAGGAGAGCAGTGAACGTCGTCCGGCCGTCGGCGTCGAACGGCACCATCGTATACAGCCAGTTTCCGGCAACCGTGCCGACAGCCGACGACAGGACGGTAATTAATCCCATCCAGCCGTTGGCGTGCGAGATCTTGTCGCCTGGCACCTGCTCGGGAATGCTTCCGAATTTCGACGGAGAAAAAAGGGCGCTGTGGCATCCCATCAGGAACACAATCGAAAACATCAGGTACAGCGAGCCGGAGATGATCGCGATGATGCCCAGCAGCATCAGCACGATTTCCGCAATCTTGCATCCGATGATGACCTGGCGCTTGCTGAAACGATCCGCAAGGAAACCGGCCGGAGCGGCGAGCAGAAGATAGGGAAGCGTGAACGACATCAAGCCGAGCGAGAGTGCTTTCGCATCGCCGAGAATCGGCTTCGCGATCGGCACTGCGAGCCAGCGGAACAGATTGTCGGTCATCGCCCCCTGAAACTGCGTCGCCAGAAGCGCCAGGAAGCTTCGGGAAAGG
>JBFWWA010000606.1:0-3394 GCA_050246455.1 Planctomycetaceae bacterium | reverse complement strand
CATTCCCGACAAGGACGAAGAACCGGTTGCCTGGACGAACAGGAGCAGCGGTGGCGGGCGCGTTTTCTACACCTCGCTCGGCCATATCGACGACTTCCAATCGGCCGCGTTCCGCAAGTTGCTGACGAACGGCATCCAATGGACGCTACGTTCGGACAAAGATTCCGCGAAGAAAGCCGAATAAAGTGCACTCCGACGCTGCAATATCTCGCAAAAAAAAGTTCGCGATGATTGTTACAGCATCGGTACTGCTGGTTGCGGTCGGATTGTTCGGAACGATCGTTAATCAGAAAGTGCGCAAGCCTAGTGCGTTTGAAATCCCGAGTGCGACCGCTGTCGGCCTCAACGTCTCGCCAGACGGGAAGCTTCTGTGCACGACACTCTATTCGGGACGTCAGACGTCCACTGAGCGTCTGACCACACTCCGAGTCTTCGACATGAAAACTCAATCGATCGTCGCAACACTGAATGTTGAAGTCGAAGACCACCCCGGAGACGAATTGTTGGCGTGTGTGTGGAATTCGACGGGGTCTACGTTAGGGGTCGGACGGACTTTGGGTCGCGGCATTGAGCTATGGGACACAAATACCTGGACGAAGACACGCGGACTGCCTGTGTCGCCTGCCGTAACCATTGGGGGCATAAGCTTTGATCGAGATGACAATCTGTACGCCGTGATCAGAGACTCGGTCCACGAGTATAGCGACGACCCGCGAACAGATCGGGCAATATTTTGGCGGCAACCATTGAAGGTGAGTGATCCGAAGGAAGTCGTTCTTTTTCCGGAAGTTTACATGCCCGCAAAAGTGAAAGCGTTCAGCGTTTCGGGAGCACCTGATGGGAAGGAACTGCGAGTCGCAATCTCGTTTGAGGACTCTGCTCCGACGCAGGTGTTTCTGATCACGCCGACTGCGTCAGACAAGTGGGAGCGTCAGAGTGAACTCGTCTTGCCGAGTTCGGAGCGCGCATGGGTTCGCTTTTCCAATGACGGTGGTCACTTGGCTATCCTTGACAGCCTGAAAATGGTCTTTCGACTATATCGAATCCGTGACAGAACTTTCGATCAAATCAAGCATGTACAAGGCGAAACCGGAGTGCGGATTCGGGACCCTGTCTCGCGAGATCATCAAGTGGAGAGTGTGCTTCAGGTCATCGATTTCTCGCGAGATGAGCGGGCACTCGCTTGCCGATTTGATGATCGAGTCAAGGTCTATCGTCTTAGTGACGGAGCGGAAATCTTCGATCTTCCTGAGAAAACCTGCTCGGTCGCGCTATCACCGGACGCACGGTATCTGCTAACCAGCCGACTCGATGAAAACAAGATCTGTGCCTACGAACTCAATATCGAAACTGCCGGCGAACCTGAGCAGCATTGATTCCAGCAGCCCAACACCGAGGATTCAGATGCAATTGGGAAGAAGTCTTGCAGCTGCACTGCGCGTGGCAACGCTGTTCATTGCGGCGGCGTTGATGGCGAATACCGCCCTGGCCGCTCCGCCGACGCCGAAGGTCATCGCGAGCACTCCGCCGGCGGACGATCTGCCGATCGTTCCCGCGGCTGAAGCGGCGAAGGCCTTCAAGATTCCGGATGGCCTCGAGGTGGAAGTTGCGCTCGCGGAGCCGGAAGTGCGGCAGCCTCTCTTCATCACCTGGGACGAACGGGGACGGATGTGGGTGGTGCAGTACCTGCAATACCCGGAGCCGGCCGGGCTCAAGATGGTGAGCCGCGACGAATTCTGGCGAGTCGTTTACGACAAAGTCCCCCCTGCTCCGCCGAATCACATCCCGGGGCTCGACAAGATCACGATTCACGAAGACAGCGACGGCGATGGCCGCTTCGACAAGCATAAGACGTTCGTCGCAGGGTTGAGCATCGTTTCGGCCTGCGAAGTGGGACGCGACGGCGTCTGGGTTCTTAATCCGCCGTATCTCCTTTTTTATCCCGATAAGAATCACGACGATGTTCCCGACGGCGACCCGGTCGTCCATCTGCAGGGATTCGGCATCGAAGATACGCACTCGGTCGCGAACAGCCTGCGCTGGGGTTCGGACGGATGGCTGTATGGCGCGCAGGGGAGCACCGTCAGCGGTCATATCGTTCGACCCGGCGACAAAAAGTCGATCGATTCGATGGGTCAGGTGATGTGGCGCTACCATCCCGAGCTGCGCCGCTACGAAATCTTCGCGGAGGGGGGAGGCAACGCCTTCAGTTGCGAGATCACCTCCGACGGGCGGATCTTCTCCGGGCACAACGGCGGCAACACGCGCGGCTTCCACTACGTGCAGGGGGGCTATTACCAGAAGGGGTTCGCGAAGCACGGGCCGCTCTCCAATCCGTACGCGTTCGGTTACTTCAACGCGATGACGCATCACGACGTGCCGCGCTTCTCGCACAACTTCCTGATTGACGAAGGGGGTGCGCTCCCCGCGCCGTTTCGCGGTCGTCTGTACGGCGTCGAGCCTTTGGCCGCCCGCGTGGTGATGAGCGACGTGAGCCCCGAGAAATCGTCATTCAAGACGAAGGACGTCGGCTTTGCGATGACGACGGAAGACCGCCGTTTTCGTCCCGTCGAAATCAAGACCGGCCCGGACGGCGCGATTTACGTCGCCGATATGTACGAGCCACGCATCGCGCACCGCGAACATTTTCAGGGGCACATCGACAAGGCAACCGGGCGTATTTACCGATTGAAAGCGAAGGGAGCGGCTCCAGTCGCGCCGTTTGACCTCTCGAGGAAATCGAGCGAGGAGCTCGTTACGACGCTCGAACATCCGAACAAATGGTTCGTGCACGCGGCACTGCGTCTGCTGGGTGATCGAAAGGATTCGTCGCTCGTTCCGGTGCTCAAAGAGAAGTTGAAGTCTTCAAAGGGCCGTCTGGCGCTGCAGTACCTGTTCGCGCTGAATCTGAGCGGCGGACTTGATGAGCAGGAAACCCTGAATGCGCTCGGTCACTCCGAGCCGACGGTCCGGGAGTGGGCCGTGCGCCTCGCTTGCGATACGGCGCCGCCGGGGCCCGAAGTCTCGGCTCGAATTGTGCAACTTGCGGCAAGCGAACCGGACGTGCATGTTCGAAGTCAGCTCGCAGCTTCAGCGCGGCGGATGTCGCCGGAAAGTTCCGTGGCGGTCGTCGCCTCGCTCATGAAGCATGACGAGGATGCCGACGACATTCACATTCCGCTGCTGCTCTGGTGGGCCGTCGAGTCGCGGACGCAATCGCCCGCGCTCCTGGCTCTCTTCGATGACGCACAGATGTGGAAGCGGCCGATTGTTTCCCGGCATCTTCTCAGCCGGTTGATGCAGCGGTATGCAACGTCAGGGCTGCGGGCCGATCTCGATGCCTGCACGCGGCTGCTCAAGTCTTCTCCCGATGCGGAGTCGAGCGCGCAGCTGA
>JBFWWA010000605.1:0-3404 GCA_050246455.1 Planctomycetaceae bacterium | reverse complement strand
ATCGGTGGTAAACGGCGCATCGCTCTTGAGTTCCTCAGCGATCGTGCCGCGAAGCTGGCGGCTATGGAGCTTGAGAAGTTCGTCTTTTGTCAGTTCGGCCTCAGCGGACATCGATCAGACTCCGGCAACGTCGGTTTGCGTGCAGGCGACAGGCGAGGACGAAACGCGTGGATTCGGCGGGATGCGACAGTCAGAGAAGTGCAGCGGCCGGCAGGTTCGCCCTCGAAATTCGCGCGAAGTATAATGCGCGCAACCCTAGTTGAACAGGTGAATGAACATCTTGCAATCTCGTCAAAAAACGCCCGGCGAAAAGCTCGCTTTTCTGCTCGCAACCGGGCTCGGAGTCGGCCTTATCCCCATGGCGCCGGGGACGTTCGGCAGCTTGTGGGGATTGTTGCTGGCGGCCGGCTTGCAGGCAATGGGGCTTCATTGGGGAGTCCATCTCGGAGCCATCTTCCTGATTCTGGCACTCGGAATTCCCATTTGTGGGACGGCTGCCAAACTCTTCCCGAGCAAAGATCCCGGGGCAATTGTGTACGATGAGTTCGCTTCGCTGCTTCTGGTATTCATCGCCATACCCTTCACCTGGCGAACCGCGCTGATCGGCTTTTTGCTCTTTCGCTTGTTCGACATCTGGAAACCCTGGCCGGTCCGGAGGCTCGAGACCCTCCCCGGCGGGCTCGGCGTGATGGCGGACGACGTCGGAGCGGCGATCCTGGCGGCGGGCGCCTTGTGGCTGGGAATGTGGTGGACAGGTCTCGCGTAGAATGGAAGCGGCTGAGACAGGAATGTCTGCGCTCCGGGAACAGATCCGGTCGGTCTGGCACCCCGTGCCTGACCCACTGTGCTTCGTCATAATCTGGAAACTAATCATCAGTCATTCTGCCCAAGGGGGGCTACGATGCGTGAACCCGTAATTCTCGAAGCGATCCGGACTCCTTTTGCACGCCGCGGCGGCGCGTTTCGCGAAACCCGTCCCGATGTGCTGCTCTCGCTCGCACTCAAGGGGCTTCGGGAGCGGAGCGGCATTGAGCCGTCGAAAATCGAAGACGTCGTTACCGGCTGCGTCACGCAGGCCGGGGAACAAGGTGCGAATATCGGCCGCCTGGGAGTGCTGCTGGCGGGGTTTCCCGTGCAGGTCCCGGCCGTCACGCTCAACCGGATGTGCGGATCGAGTCAGCAGGCAGTGCACTTCGCCGCTCAGGAAATTGCGGCGGGCGACGCCGCCTACGCGGTCGGAGCGGGTGTTGAATCGATGACCCGCGTCCCGATGTTCTGCGACATCGGCGGGGGCTACGAGAAGCTCAACCCCGAACTCCTCAAGCTCCACGATCTGATCCACCAGGGGGAAAGCGCGGAACGAATCGCAGAGAAGTGGAAGATTTCGCGGGGCGAGCTCGATACGTTCGCGGTCGAAAGCCATCGCAAGGCGCACCAGGCGCTCGCGAGCAACTGGAACAAGGAGATCGTCCCCACGACCGGGCTCGATGCCGACGGGAACAGCATTACTCTCACGCGCGACGAAGGGATTCGGGCGGAAGTCGATCGCGAAAAGATGAAGACTCTGAAGACCGTCTTCCGGCCCGACGGCAATGGCGTGATCACCGCTGCCAACTCCAGTCAGATTTCGGACGGTGCATCGGCCCTGCTCCTCGGCGATCGCGAAATCGCGAAAGCGGACGGGTTCAAGCCCCGCGCGCGGTTCCTCGCGAAGGTGGCAGTCGGGGACGATCCGATGATGCAGCTGACCGGTGTCATTCCCGCAACGCAGAAGGCGCTTGCCCGTGCGAAAATGACCGTGCGCGACATCGACTGGTTCGAAGTGAACGAAGCGTTCGCGACCGTCGTGTTGAGCTGGGCGCGCGAACTCAAGCCCGACATGGAACGGGTCAACCCGTGGGGAGGCGCGATCGCCCATGGTCATCCGCTCGGCGCCACCGGCGGCGGCCTGATGTCCAAAATGCTCACAGGCCTCGAAGCGACCGGCAAGAGCGTCGGACTGCAGGTGATGTGCATCGGCCACGGAATGGCGACCGCGACGATTATTGAACGGATTTAGGAGGCAGGAATGAGGGGCGAAGGGTTCTCGGAAATGTTCGATTGCGGGTTGATACGACGTGTGCGATCGTTTTTCGCCAATTGCTGAAACCTGGCCCCAGCATCCGAAGGATGCCTCGTGTCCCAACGATTGCTCAACAAGGTGGCGGTGATTACCGGAGCCGGAAGCGGCATCGGCCGGGCGATCGCCGAACGTTTTCTGACCGAAGGTGCGAAGATCGTCATCATCGGCCGGAATCGCGGCCCGCTCGAGGAGGTCGCTTCACTCGCCGCGGCCCGCGTGCTGGCGGTCGAAGCGGATGTCAGCGATGCGAGCGCGCTGCGGAACGTTGCCGCCGCGACGGTCCGCCGATTCGGCGCTGTCGATGTTCTGATTCCGAACGCCGGTATTGCACAATTCACGCCTCTGCTCGAAGCGTCGCCCGACGCCGTTCGCGCGCAGTTCGAAACGAACCTGATCGGCGCGCTGCAGACCGTGCAGGAATTCGCATCATCCCTTCGCAGCGGTTCGTCGATCCTGTTCCTGACGGCCGCGCCCGGACTGACGACCGCCACGGGGCTCGGCGCCCACGCCGCATCAAAAGCCGCCACACGTGCGCTGGCGATGGCGCTTGCAGTAGAGTTCGCACCGAAGCAGATCCGCGTCAATTGCGTCGCCCCCGGTCCAACGACAACGGCGTTCTGGCGGTCGATCGAGAAGCGCGGAAGCGGTCGCAAGTCGTCGGCTTTGAAACAGGCCGGCCTTCCCGCTCCCGAGGAATTCCGCTCTCCGCACGACGTGGCGGAGGCGGCCGTATTCCTGGCATCGGACGCCGCCAATCATATCGGGGGCCAGGAATTTGTGATCGACCAGTGATCCGAGTTGGGTATGCTGTGGGCATCTACTTCAGGAGAACGATGGATGCAGGACCTTACGCGTCGCGACTTCACACGGCAAACACTCGGCGGTCTGCTCACTTATTCGCTGCTCGAAACATTGGTCGGCGGCGATTTGCTCGCGGCGGACGTCAAGCCTGTCACCGCGAAGTGGCTCAATGACATCCACGAGCTCGGCATCGCGGCACAGAAGCAGAAGCTGCCCCAAATCGAATGGCAGAAGAAGATCGAGGAGCTCTTCGCGAAGGTCGACCTCCCGGAACTGCTCCGCTTCATCGATTTCGAGAAGCTGACAAAGGATGTGAAATATCCCGACCTCGGCGCAAGAAGTCTCTCCCCCAGGTTCCCCGAAGTCGAAGGACTGCCCACGAAGCTCGTCTTCGGCAAGCAGATCTTCGCTCTCAAGAAGGGACGCTCCGTCATTCCGCACGGCCACAACAATATGGCTACCGCGTTCCTGATCTTGAAGG
>JBFWWA010000604.1:0-3406 GCA_050246455.1 Planctomycetaceae bacterium | reverse complement strand
CATGCCCTGCCTTCGGGTGCATGTGCATTTTTTGATCATCTGTTGACGCGGAGAGACGTCGCGCGACGACGAGAGAAGCGACGAACCGAGCGAGCGTCTGCTGTCGATGAATCGAAGTGTGGGTTCGATTGATCGCAGTCGATCGACGCTCGGACTGCCTGTCTCGACGTGAACGGCTATCGACCGGAGATTTCGACCGGCTCCGCGACCTGGCGATACCCGAGGCTGCGCAGCACTTCGAGGACCTCGCTCCAGGTCGGAAATTGGCGACCGCTCTTCCGTTTGTAGTCGTCCATCGCCTTCATGAACGCGATCTCCTCGTCGGAGTAGTCGCGCTCGCAGGTGGTGGGGTCGATCTGCCGGCGACGCTCCACCTTGCGGCGGCTCGATGTGCGACGCTCTTCAGACGGGAGATTCGCGGGGGGCGCCGCCGGTTGCTGGCGGCGGGTGCTCGTCGCACGCCGGTCCTTCCGGCGACGATCGACAGTCAATTGAGATGCTTTTTGATGAGCCATTTGACGTTCAAGCCTTGGGGAATCGGATGAAACGTACGGGATTCCGAGGGAGTGCTCCATGCTGCTTCCGTGTGCTCCTGCTGGGCGGAATCAACGGCTCAATTATTCAAGCGGAAATCCGATTTGGAATTCAGTAGGAATAAAAAAGGCAAGAGAATTCACGCTGAGGTTGGGGATTGCGCAAAAGGGCGGGTTGTAGCGACCTTGCCGGTTGCGCGACGGAAACGGCCAGAACGCCGGGGAACCGGCGCGGTCGACGCCACGAGGGATGGGCGTTGGACGTGTGCGTTCTGCCCGCGGCGGAGTCGAATCCCTCTGGTCCGCTAAAGCCCCACTTTGACCACGCTGTTGTGATAGTAGCCCGCCTGCTCGCGATTGCCGGGGTCCTGCTTCCACTGTTTGCCGTCGATCACGAACTTGTACTCGTGGCTTCCTTTGCCGAACTCCACGGTGGTTGTGAATGAACCGTCGGCGTCGGGACCCTCCATACGATGGTCCGATGGCTTCCAGGCATTGAATTCCCCGGCGAGGTAAACCGCTGAACTCTTCACCCCGGGCTTGTAGCGGAAAGTGACCTGGTAGCGGTCAGAGCCAAGCGGAGTGACGCGTGGCGCACCCAGTTTGAGATTCTGCTCCGCTGAGGTGTAGTAAAACATCCCGACCATCATCTCTTCGAACGTTTGTTCGCCGAATCGAACCGTCTCGTTCGGGTTCGGATTTCCGAGGTTCCTCTCGGAATTGTCGAAGTGGGCGACGCAGCGAAGTTCCGAACCATCGGGCATGAGCCTGGGCTTCTCGAAAACGTAGATGTTCTGCCAGTTGAAGTCGTATTTCGGCACATCGAGCAGAACCTCGGTTTTCTGATCAGGAGAGGCCGCCGTGAAAGCAAAAGACTTGCCGCGCAAGTGCATGTGCGGCACCAGAGCATAGATCAGAGTGTCCTGTCTGAACCGGTGCAGGGAATCAACCTGATGGTTGTCTGCGCCGGCTGGAATTCGAAATCTCAAATTCATGCTTGCGCCGATCAGCAACTCTTTCTCAACTTCGGACTCGTCGGCGAACTGGAGCCCGACCTCGCTCTGATCGGTCTGCTCGGTGCCGTTCGGCGTGTAATGCATTTGAAAGACGAGCTTGGAACCCGCAGGGATGCGCCTCGCATAACCATCGGGTGCAACGAGCGCTGGCATGCCGGGTGCGAACGATGCCACGATATTCACCAGAGAGTTCTCGGGACGGGGACGATCTTGTCCCGGAGGCATGTAAAACAGCACCAGGTGGTGAACGACTTCGCGGTTTCCGGGCCGTCCTTCGGCTGCGCGAATCCACATGTCCTTCTTGAAGCCGGGGTCGACAATAAAGTACTTGTAGTCAATCACTCCCTGCCCGGGGACGCGGTACGCCTCGGGCATCCTGAGAACGAGATCCGGTTTGGGGATTCGCCAACCCTCATGGAACGCGGCAGGGGCGGGGAGCTGCGACGGATCCCCTTCGGGAGTTCCGTTCTCGACCCATTGATCGATCAGCTTCTTTTCGTCATACGGCATCCGCGCATCGTTCCGAAATACTCCATGCGCCGGATTGGCATGCCAGGGGGGCATCCGCTGATCGCGAATGACTTCGCGGATTGTTTCGGCCCAACCGGCAACTTCGTCGTACGACGTGAGCGCGAGCGGCGCAATCTGCCCTTCGCGATGACATTCGACACAACGCTTCTGCAGAATGCGCGCGATCTGATTCGAGTACGTGACATCACCCGCTGCCGGGGTGACGGGGACTCGACCGATCAGGCAGCCGATGGTTTCGGTTTCCGGAGTGCGCACCGGTCGATCTGCCAGCACGTCGTCGATGGCATTCTTCAGATACTTCTGCGTCGAGTCGGGACGGGCGTAGCCCACGCCGTACTGGTCGTCGATTCGACCGCGGTAGTGAACAGTGCCGTCAGGGCCGAGCAGAAAGACTTCCGGGGTCCGTGTCGCGCCGAACTGATCCGCAACGCGATTTCCGGGATCCTTGAGCATCGGGAAGCGGATCGCGCGGCGGCGGACATCCGCGGTGATTTCCGCAAGGGAATCCTGCTGATTGGAGTTAATGCCGACGAAGTGCACGCCTCGATCGGAGAAACGATCGGCCAGCTCCTGCAGGCGGCCGGAATAAAGCCGTGCGAGGGGGCACTCCGTTCCCAGAAACGCGACAACTATCGCTTTCTTCTCTTTCCAGTCGTCGAAGGAGTGCCGCGTGCCGAGATGATCGTTCAGCGCAAAGGTGTCGATTCGCTTCGGCGTTCCGGCTGCAACCAGACTCGGCGAAATCAGACTCGCTATGGCCAGCAACAGCGAAAACTGCAGCGATTGCCCGCAACGCATATTACACCTCTGCAAAGCCGGGGTACTTGGCCAGGGACTCCAACAAGGACGACCCGAGAGCAGAATCTGTTCAGAATTCGCCGTGTTTTCAGCTAGATGTCTGAGTGGAGCCGTCGGTCGGCGGATCCGTGACACCGCCGAAAACCAGCCGGATGTGGTCGGGAGCGACATGTCCTGCCAGAAACGCGCTGTCGACGAGATTCGCGACGTCGATCAGTCGATTCAGTCGTTTGGTGGAATCCTCCGCCGAGAGCGATTTCGCGGCGACGGCTGAATTCACCAGCTGATCCTTGCGGCTATTCATCAGCCCGCGCAGCACTTTGACGTCCACGAAGGAAACCTGATTCTCGTCCGGAAAGTAATTTGCGAGGACGCGGCCGAATCGGGACGTCCGTTCAACGTCGGCCGCGGGCACGCCCAGGGACTCGGCACGCAGCACCAGAAAGGCCTCGCTGAAGCGGGCCAGCGTGAACAGCGCCCCCAGTCCGACCACGGTCCAGTAGGCCGCACCGAGTCGCGTCAGGGCTT
>JBFWWA010000603.1:0-3421 GCA_050246455.1 Planctomycetaceae bacterium | reverse complement strand
AGTTGAAGGACCCGAACGCGACTGTTGCCTATCATTCGGCCGAAGATGGAAAGTTCGACAAGTCATTGACGTCGCATGGAGTAAATACGGCACGTTTCGCGAATCGTCCGGTGGTCGTCGCGAACAGCACCGATGAAATCGTCGCCCTGCTGCAGAAATCGGGCGAGCTTCTCGTCGGTCGGTAATCGCGCAATCCGCGAGACGTTTAGAACACTTTCAGTCTTCTGTGCGGATTGTTCCGATCAGTAGCAGATCGGGATGATGTCCGTAGTACTCACCGCCGACAATTCCACCACCGGTCTCACCGCCGAGAAGGTAGATCTTGTCGTCACGCACAACGGTCATTGGCAGGTTGTTGTCGATCGGCAACTTGTCGGCAGTGCCAAATCGGTCCGTTTCGGTGTCGTACACAAAAACGTCGTTATGCAGCCCGCTTTCTGGGCGATGCTGTGACGCGGTTCCGTACTTGGAACGGACCGTGCCATCGGGATTGGCGACGTAGGCGTATTGATGACCACCTGGCAGGATGACGTAGCGATTCCGGTAAACGAGATTGCTGCTTTTCGGGAAGTTGCCGCTCGATACTGGAAGATCGCGCAGGCGTGACCATTTCCGCGACGACGGATCGTACATCCAGTTGTCAACGACAGTGCAATACCCGTACGACTTCCCGTCCCGTTTCAAATCGCCGGTTGCCCCGCCGATCACGAAAACTCGACCGTTCACAGCCTGGACTGCGTGCACAAAACGGGGTGTGCCGGGACAATCTGGAAGTTTCTGCCAACCCGCTTTCGGATCGGCGGTGTCAAAGACGAGCAGTCGTGCGCCGAGTCTCGGATTGCGATTTTCACGATCGTTCTCGGTGAAGAAGCCGGTGACGCCGTCGTAGTCGGCGCCGCCCACCGCAAAGATTTGACTGCCAATTACACAGAGCCCACTCGACGTGAGCTTCCAAGGGAGTGACGGGAGGAGATGCCACGCCCAGAATCCACCGTCTCGCTCAAGCCGCCATCCATCCGCGTAACAGAACGGTTCTGAGTAACTGAAGCCTCCCCAGAGATACATGCTGCTTCCCACAACCGCCGAGAACAGGCCTTGCCTTGCCTCTCCCGGAAAATCCGGCAGGGAAGTCCACGTTGTGTTCCTTGCGCCGACGTCGAGTCCCCAGGTTTTCTTGAGGAAGCCGCGGGGGTATGTTCCCGGCTTGCGGCGATTGTCTTCGTCGAGCCCGCCGCTGCAGAAACCACCGCAGGTAATGAGGGTTGCGCCGAGAAACCCGCCGTCGCTGTCCTGATAACCCTGCGGCAAGTTCGGGCCGCGTGCCCAGTCGATTCTGAGGAGCGGCCGAAGTAACTGCTGTGGCGTGGGGGAAGAAGGCTCACTTCCCGATAATTCACCGGTCGTGAACGTCATTGCCGCGACCGCCAGAAGCAACGCTTGTCGCGTTCGCAGAACTTTGGAAAACAGCATCGTGCGCATCCCCCGGCCAAATCTTGACGTCGGTGACTGCCGCCATCCCCAGCATACCGCACTCAGACGTGGTGACGGCGCGGCAATATCGAGGGCAAGCGAATAATTCGTTCACCGAGTCTAGGGATGCGGAAGCCGAGCGCATATCGTCTTTCTTCACGGAGCGCAGCGAGGCGTAAAACGAATCCGCGCCGCGTGTCAAACCCGTCGGCGCTCTTGGAGTAATTCAGATCGTAGTGCAGAGCCGCAAGTGTCAATCCGTCGGGGAAGTGCATTCTCTGCGACAGAAACTCCACGAAACGCCTTCCATCGGCGGCCGGGCCACCGATAGACGGTAGCGCAGCGCCTTTGGCAAAACTGAGGAATTCGTGATCGAAGTTTTCGCCAAGCAGAACCTGCAATATCGGCCAGGTCATTTGCACGGCACGCTTTCGTTTGAGAAAGAGTCCACGTGTGGTTGCTGCGAATCGTTCGGTTTCGAATCCCTCGGGAGCCGGTTCTGCATTCATGAGCGCACGGACGAACTGCGCCTGTATTGCGGCGAGTTGCGTCTGTGTGACGGCAGGGGCAGTTTCAGTTACCGGCATGAAATGGCTTTGTTACATTCTCGTCACGTGACCAGGCGGAAGAGATCCGGTCGAGTTCTGCGTCGATCTCTGCCGCGGAGGGAAACGCATCATCTCGTTCGAGCATCACTCCCGGCAGCTGAACGCGCTGGGCCGTTTCGCTGAGCAGGTCGAGCACTTCGTCGGGAACGGGTTCGGCGTGTGAGTCGTGATAGAGTCCGTCGCCGTCGTTCTGATGTCCCCCTGCGACGTGCACATACGCAATTTGCTGGAGCGGAATCGAGTCGAGAAATGAGATTGCGTCAGTGCCATGGTTGAGCGTGTTTGAATAGAGATTTTCGAGGTCGAGCAGCAATTGCACGCCGGTTTGATCGGTCAACTCCTGGAGAAACTCCGCTTCGCTCATTTCGCTGTCCGGCCACTCGACGAGCGTTGCGATGTTTTCGACCGCGAGCGGAACTGGGAGCGCATCCTGCGCAATCTTCACATTCCGAATCAGGATTTTCAGGCTCGTGTACGTTCGCGCGACTGGAAGAAGATGTCCGGATTCGATACCCCCTGCGCGCACGATCGCCACATGCTCGCTCACGAGTGGAGCCTCGAGCCGGGTCGCAAGTTCGGCAAGGAACTTCAGTCGCGCGGGCTCCGGAGGCTCCGCACTTCCGAGCGACAGGCCGAGACCATGTGGGACAACTTTGACGCCACGGTTGCGCAGATTCTGGATTGGTTGGGGAACCGGCCGCAGCAGACTTAAGCTTTCGGCAATGACTTCGACGAAGCCGAGGTCAACACGCCGATCGATTGCGAGCGCCAATTCCGGCCGCCAGCCGATACCAAGACCGAGTTCTGTCTTTGGAAGAGAAACCGTGTTCATGACGAACTGCAACCTCCGCAGCCTCCACCTCCGCAACCGCTCCCGCCTCCGCAACTCGATCCGCTGCAGCTTGAACTCCCCCAGCTCCATCCTGTGCCGCCGTCGCTGCCGGAGGTCTGAGGGCCGAAGTTCTGCCGCCACTGACTTCGATAAGTGTCGAGAGCGGGGTGCGTTACCGCCATGATGCCGAAGAGTCCGGTTGCCAGAATGAGATCGTTTTGCGTGAAATCCTGGGCGTTGGAAGCGGCAGTTGTCTTCAAGGCTGCGTTCTGGGTCTGAAGGAGAGCGAGTGTCCGGTCGCCGCGTCCGGTTCGCAGTGGACGCTTCCGCCACAGGTACACGGCTGCAGAAATCGCTGCGATACAGGCAAAAACGAGAATCCCGACGGGCTTGTCGCGGGAGATGCCGATCGCGACTTTGACGGCGCCGAAAAACGTCAGTACGGCGAATGGTGCGAACGACCCAATGACGACAGTTTCCTGGTCTGAACTCGTCAGCACCAGGTTGAGGG
>JBFWWA010000602.1:0-3422 GCA_050246455.1 Planctomycetaceae bacterium | reverse complement strand
GGCTCGAAATCGACTATGGAAAGCCGATCACCGAAATCATTGCTTAGGGTTGAGGCATTCGGAGTTAGGATTTAGGGGGCAGGGTAAGCTTCCGTTGTGGCCGGTCTCCTGACCGTGCGACTTTCGTTGACCGGAGGTCTCCACGAATTGATGTGGGACCGGCTCTGCCGGCTGACTTGTTTGCGGCAAAACGAATCGGTCGGCACAGCCGGCCCTGCAAAGTGTGTGGCGAACATGGCCAAGCGTCGCAATTCATTTTCGAAGCAACCAACTCGCCGGACATTTCTATCCGATGTCGGGATGGGATTCGCCGGTCTTGCGCTCGGTTCCATGTTGTATCGCGACGGCGTCGTTCGCGCAGACTCGCACGCATCCTGGCAGCCGCCGACGGGTGAGCCTCACTTCACGCCGAACGTAAAGAGCGTGATCTGGCTCTTCATGGTCGGCGGGACAAGCCAGATGGAAAGCTTCGATCCCAAGCCTGCCCTCAACGAACACGCCGGAAAGACGATTGCCGAATCGCCGTTCGCATCGACCCTCGAATCTCCCTTCCTCAAGAAAAACCTTCGTGAGTTCGTCGCCGGCAGGCACACCGTTCACCCGAAGATTTACCCGATGCAAATTGGCCACCGGAAACGGGGGCAACTCGGCGTCGAAGTCAGCGGCTGGTGGCCGCATCTCGGCGAGTGCGTCGACGATCTCGCCATCGTCCGTTCGATGTGGACAACCGATAACGATCACGGCGCACAGCTCCAGTTCCACACCGGCCGCCATGCCCTTGAGGGCGATTTTCCGACAGTCGGTTCCTGGGTTCACTACGGGCTCGGCTCGATCAACGACAACCTCCCGCAGTTTGTGGTGATGGGAACCCCCCTCGCCGATTGCTGTGGCGGTGCGGGGGGGCATGGGGCGAACTACCTTGGTCCCGAGCATAGCGGCGTTCAGTTGCGGGCCGATCCGAAGGATCCGCTCTCGTTCGCCGGCCCCGGCCCTGATGTCTTCCGCGAGGAACAGCAGGCGGAGTTCGCTTTGCTCGACCGTTTGCATCAGCTCGCATCGGTCGAATACCCTGACGATCCTGCCGCGCGGGCACGCATCAAGTCGTACGAACTCGCGTTCCGCATGCAGACTGCGGTCCCCGGTGTCATGGAGTTTGATGCCGGTGAAACGGAAGCGACACACCGCTTGTACGGGCTCGATCGGAACGAGACGCGCGAGTTCGGCCGACAATGCCTTGCCGCACGCAGGCTCGTCGAGCAGGGTGTCCGTTTCGTGCAGATCTTTCACGGCAGCAACGGCGGCGCCGGGGCCTGGGATGCCCACAGCGCGCTCAAGGCCGGTCACAGTAAGCTCTGCCTAGAAGTCGATCGTCCGATTGCCGGCCTCATTCGCGATCTCAAGCAACGGGGACTGCTCGACGAAACGCTCGTGGTCTGGGGAACCGAGTTCGGTCGGACGCCCGGCGCGCAGGGTGCAGACGGCCGCGACCATCACCCGTACGGATTCTCGATCTGGATGGCCGGCGGCGGCATCAAGCGAGGCGTGGTCCACGGCGCAACCGACGAACTCGGCTTCCACGCCGTCGAGAACCGGCACTATGTAACCGACGTTCACGCGACAGTGCTCGATCAACTCGGTCTCGACCCGCGCCGCCTGGAAGTCCCCGGCCGCAAGCGGCTCGATATCGACTTCGGCAAGCCGATTCAGGAAATCATCGCGTAACCGACAACCGACCGTACCAGCAGATCAATCGGACCGGATGTTCAGAAGTCGGCCGGACCTACGGCGTGCTCAATCCGTCGGTCGTTGGTGAGGGTGCGAGCATTTCCGTGGCGCGTCGCTGAATCACGTTTCGCCAGACAAGAAATGCGCCGATAGCAAGCCACGCCGCGAACAGTGCCGCAGCCGCCATTGTGGGCAAATAGAACAGTTCCTTCCCCGTCATTTTCGTCTTCCAGACCGGCATTCGGTCGGCCGCATTCCAGAGAATTACTTCGCCGTCGACATTGCCGGTAACGAGCTGCTTCCCATCGGCCGAGAAGGCGATCGACTCCACCGCGGGAGTATCGAACAACCGTCCTTCCTGCGCGCCAGTCTCTGCGGACCACAGCTTCATGCCGTCGTACCTTCCACTGGCGAGTTGCTTTCCGTCGGGGGAGTAAGCAAGCGACAGCACCATCCGTTCGTTGATTGTGCGGCTCACCCGTCTCGTGGCCGCGTCGATGAACCGGATGTTTCGCTCGCCG
Organism: Planctomycetaceae bacterium; assembly: GCA_050246455.1. Lineage (GTDB taxonomy): Bacteria > Planctomycetota > Planctomycetia > Planctomycetales > Planctomycetaceae > CAZVJA01. The sequence continues at coordinate 1,176 of JBFWWA010000602.1, read as the reverse complement.
GCAACGGCAACCGTTTTCCCGTCGGGAGAATAGACGAGCGATGTAATTGATTCGCTCTCGTCTTCTTTCAGCGGCTCCTCAAAGACCCTGGCGGGCGCCGCTTCATCAGCGAGATCCCAGAATTCGATCCGGCATTCCGCTCGATCTGCGACGGCCAGGTACCGCCCATCCGGTGAAAAAGCGATGGCCGCCGAGTTCACACCGGGCTGGATGTCGCGCACGCTGTCGAGACTCTCCGCATCTCGAACTTGAATCGAGTAACGGAACGCACTCGCAATTCTCTTCCCGTCGGGGGAAAACGCGACGCTCTGAACGTGCCTTCCATTCGATTCGAACTCGGAACGCAGGTCACGCGATTTCGCATTCCACACATTCACCTTCCCCTGAAACGCACCGACGGCAAGTGTCTCACCGCTCGGCGACCAGTCCGTGAACCGGCCGACGGCGATCTCGGGCAAACCGTTCCACCGTCCCCGCTCGGTGCGCTGATCGACAATCGCCGGCGGCTCGCTGCTGCCCGGAGTCGCCACAGCCGCGGTGGCACAAAGATCCGTGACGTACCATCCTCCCCGCACGGAAACGAAGCGGCCGTTGTACAACCCGATCAGCAATTGCTTTCCGTCGGGGGAGAATCGAACGACCGGTGTCGACTGCCACCGCGATCCTCCCGCTTCCGATTCCCGGTAGCAGGCGTAGATGGCAATCAGGGCGAGGCCCATCACCACGGGAGTCAGCGGCAGTCGACGAAAGATGCGCGGCATCCTTCGATTCTAGAATTCGATCTGAGCGATTGCCAGAAACGGTCGAATTCCAGATTCCTGTTTCCTGACGGTTCTTTCCGGAAACAGAACAAGCCGGGCGATGGCCACCCGGCTTGTTTCTTGATAAATCGCACGAAGCGGGCTGCGCTTCGTCATTGTGAACGCAGTTTAACCGCGCGACGAACGCTTGGTGTTGCTGCGGGTCTTGGTCGACTTGCGGGCCACGCGACGCTTCGTCGACTTCTTGGCCACGCCGCTCTTGGCTTTGGTCGACTTCTTCGCACCGCTCTTCGCCTTGGTCGACTTCGCGGCGATCTTGCTGCCGCCGGTGCTGCCACCGGACTTCGCTGCCGAACGAACGCGTCCGCGAGTCGTCTTCGTTGCTCTACGTGTCGCCATTTCCGTGTCTCCTCTC
>JBFWWA010000601.1:0-3425 GCA_050246455.1 Planctomycetaceae bacterium | reverse complement strand
GAGAAGCCGGTTCTCCGGATCGCGCTCGCGCAATTCTTTCGTCAGCTTCGACGATTGCCGATACGTCGCACTGGTGACGATCAGGCGGTGAAGCCCCTTCACGTCCCATCCGGTCCGCAGGAACTCCGTGGCGAGCCAGTCCAGCAGTTCGGGGTGGGAAGGCCGTTCCCCTTGGGAGCCGAAGTCTTCCATGGTGCGGACAAGTCCCGCGCCGAAATACATCTGCCAGGCCCGGTTGACCGCGACGCGCGCCGTCAGGGGATTCTCGCCTGAGACAAGCCAGCGCGCGAACTCGAGTCGATCATGACGCCCATCGGTCCTGAGCGGCGGGAGCGACGCCGGAACATCGGCCGAAACCGGGTCCCCCGGCTTGTCGTACTGACCGCGATTCAGAATGAACGTTGGCCGGACTTCGGGCATTTCCTGCATCACCATCACGGTCGGAAATTTCTCGACCATGAGTGCGCGTTCTTTCTCCATCTCGATGATGCGCGAACGGAGCTCGCGCATCGGCTCGGGTGCGTAACGCTCGACAAAACAGGCGGCGAGCTTCGCGGATTGCAGTTCACTTCGCTTGTCGGCCGGCAGCGCGAGCAGATCGCGGATGCTGCTCGTTTCGGGAATGAGGGCGATCCGCTCCGCGGGAAGCAGCTCCGCATAGATGCGGACGTCGTCGATCAGCCCGACGAACCGTCCCTTCGGTCCATGTCCGCCGCCGATGCGCAGCGGATTCTTTGACTGGAACGACTGATTCAGCTCGTCGAGCTTCACCACGACTTCCGCCGGCTTGCCGTCGATGTACAGCTTGATCCCCGACGCAACGCGCGAGCCGTCGTAGGTGAAGAAGACGTGATGCCACTGATCGGGGTTCAGCTGAGCTGCCGATTCGACGCGGAGCGAGTCGTCGAGCCAGCGTTTGACGAGAAGCACCTGCGCGCGTCCATCGGTAATTCTCAGCGACCACCCGTCTCTGGTATCTTCGTCCAGCATGCGCGAAACGATGGTTCCCCCCTGCTTGCCGCGAGGAAAAATCCACGCTCCGACAGAGAACTTGTCGTAGTAGCCGAAGTCGCCCACGTCTCCCGCATCAATGAACCGTTTGCCGTCGAAGTCGCAGGCTTTCCCGACGCGCCCGGCCGAAAAACTTGCGTCACCGCTCTGGAACGTGCCGGGCTTCGCGCGGCCTGACGCGTCGTTCAGGTTGTCATCGAGATTGTATCGAGCGACGAGACTTTCACTCGGCGCCCAGTCGTCGACGAGGCCTGCCGTTGACTGTTGTTCCCATTGCTTCTGCGCAGCGGCGAGTGCGGGCTGCAGTTGTTTCCATTCGCTCGCTGCGCGGTCGCGTTCCTGATCGAGAGCGGCCAGCACGCGCTGGTCGTCCGGTGTCGGAGCGGGAATCATCGGCGGTGAATTGCCGACTTTGACCGCTTTCCCCTTCTCCGGAATGTTATTGAAGAACGCGAAGACCTGATAAAACTCCTTCTGGCGGAGCGGGTCGTACTTGTGATCGTGACAGCGGGCGCAACCGAGCGTGAGGCCCAGCCAGACAGTGGCGGTCGTTTCGACCCGATCGACGACGTATTCCACGGCGTACTCTTCGGGAATGATCCCCCCTTCGCCGTTGCCGCGATGATTACGGTTGAAACCGCTGGCGATCGTTTGATCGAGAGTGGCGTTCGGCAGCATGTCGCCGGCAATCTGCTCGATGGTGAACTGATCGAAAGGCATATTCGCGTTGCAGGCGTCAATGACCCAGTCGCGCCACCGCCACATGTGCCGCTCGCCGTCGGTCTGGTAGCCGCTGGTGTCGGCATAGCGCGCCGCGTCGAGCCAGCGGGTGGCGGTCCGCTCGCCGTAGCGTGGAGAGTTCAGCAGCCGGTCGACAACTCGCTCATACGCATCGGGCGCGGGGTCTTCGAGAAACGCGCGCACTTCCGCGGGAGTGGGCGGAAGGCCGGTCAGGTCGAGCGTCACCCGCCGCAGCAGTGTTTCACGCGATGCTTCCGCGGAGGGGGAAAGCTTCTCACTTTCCAGACGGTGCAGAATGAAGCGGTCGATGTCGTTGCGCGCCCATTCGATATTCTGAACCTCGGGAGCGACCGGTCGCGCCGGCGGCGCGAACGACCAGTGTTCGCTCCACTCCGCTCCTTCGTCGATCCAGCGCTTCAACGTTTCGATTTGTGCCTTCGTCAGTTTGCGTCCGGAATCGGCGGGGGGCATCTGGTCGTCGCCGGTTGCGGTGATGCGCCGAACCAGCTCGCTTTCCGACGACTTGCCCGGGACGATGGTCGGCTTCTCGGCACGCTTCGCGAAAACGCTCTCGCGGATGTCGAGTCGCAAATCCCCTTCGCGCTTCGCTTCGTCGGGGCCGTGGCAGGTAAAGCAGGTGTCGGAGAGGATCGAGCGGACGTCGCGATTGAAGTCGACGGTCCGCTTCGGCTCGTTTCCCCGCGCATCAGCAACCGCGCTGAGCGCCATGGAGGCGATGACGCCGACGGCCGCAAAGCGAACGGCGAACCGGGGGCGCGCCCCGGGGGCTCCCGTTTGCCGCGACTTCTCCGAGAACATTTCGGTCCGCATGGTGTCCGTCCGTTGGCGACGTTTCGAACAGCGGGTCTCGAGTTTCCCTCCCTGGAACTTCCGGCAGCAGCGCCGTAACCGGCTGTCGGATGGCGACTTGCGTTAGGCCATGGAGACAACGGAGTATGGCCTTTTGGGTTCGCAACGGAAATCATACCATACGAGAACCGACCGGTTGAACCATCTATTTCGGAAGTCATGGAAGCGAGACGCCCTGCGGGGCGAGGGGTGGCGAGCCATTTCGGAAGACGCGAAGAACAAGGCTGCCGGCTCCGCTTACCTGACGAGCGCTGACCAGACCTCAAACTGGGCTTTGATTGGCCGGATGCTGGGGCTCGGCTGGCGATACCGCTTCAGCTGCGCGACCGTTGTTTTCCTGCACGTGCTCCTCGTGGCGATGAACGTCGGCGGGCTCGGGCTCACCGGGCTCGGCATCGATTTTGTCCGCAACAAGATCGACCCGTCGGTTCCTGCCCCGAAGTTTCCGTTCGGACTCGCGCTTCCGGAAGCGTGGAGCGCCACGCAGCAGCTGGCCCTCATAGCCGGGCTGATTCTCGTCACGGCGCTCGTCAACACCCTCATGCGATACATCGCCGCACTTGCAGTGGCGGATCTGAGTCAGCGCATCCTTGTGCAGCTTCGATCCGACGTCTACGACAAGCTGCAGCGCCTCAGCTTCCGCTTCTTCGATCACAACCAGAGCAGCTCGATCATCAACCGCGCCGCAGGAGACGTCGGAGCCGTCCGGGTCTTCGTCGACGGCGTGATCATCAAGGTCCTCACCGTCGTCCTCTCGCTCGCGGTCTACATCGGTTACATGCTGAGCATGCATGTGACGCTCA
>JBFWWA010000600.1:0-3434 GCA_050246455.1 Planctomycetaceae bacterium | reverse complement strand
CAGATAAATCAGCTGTGCGACGTTCGTGGCAGCCATCTTCTTCATGATCCGCAGGCGGTGGCATTCCACGGTCTTGCGGGTGATGAACAGACGCCCCGCAATCTGTCGGCTCGAAAGGCCGGTCACGACCAGATCCATGACTTCCCGTTCGCGGTCAGACAGGAGGCGGAGCCGCTGTTCAAGGCGACGGCGCGATTCCCGATGGCTCAGCCGTTCCTGGTCCTTCGACAGGGCCGCTCGAATCCGCCGAGTCAGATCGCTGAGCTCAAACGGCTTCTCGACGAAATCGAAGGCGCCGCGCTTCATGACCCGGACAGCGGTGGAAACTTCGTTGCAGGCCGAAACGAACAGAATCGGGCATTCGATTCCCTGAGCCAGGAGCCGATCCTGCAGGTCGGGGCCGGTGCAGTCCGGAAGGCGAACGTCGAGCACGATGCAGGCCGGCCCGTTTCCGGCAACATACGAGCGGAGAAAGCTCTCCGGTGTGCTGCAGTAAACGACGCGAATCTTGGATGATTCGAGATCCCAGCGGATCGAGTCGTGAACAGTGAGGTCGCCGTCGATGACGTAGACCGTAGCCGCCGCGGTCGTCGGCTCTCCGGTTGGCTGAAGCGCACGGAGATTGTCGGTCCGATAGCGAGGGTGACCAGCAACCCCGGAAACGTCTGTCATACGAACTGAGTTCGGCCCGATTTTCATAGCAAAGCACCTGGCTGCAGAGGAGGAGAGAACTGCATCAAGGATGACGTCGGGAGGTCGTGAGCCGGCATAAGTCCGTTAATCCGTCTCATCGCTCCAGAAGAATGAACGCGGGGGCGCTACTCCAAATGGCAGTTTTGAAGCGATTGTGTGAACGAGTTTGTTCTGTAAGCGATTTGACAGAAATGATTTAGAGATTTTCCGTATTTTTACGGATTCGTTGCGGCGGGGTCCTTGGCCCTTGACTGGCAAGATGCGCCTGTACAGGCAATGGCCGCGGCCAACTGCTCGACCAAAGAAAAAGAGCGTGGCGGGAATCGCCACGCTCTTTCAGCTGGGAGCGGCCGTCGTGAAAGCGATGCACGACGACGAGTGCGCAAGAGAGGACTCGAACCTCCACGGGGTATTAAGCCCCACTAGGCCCTCAACCTAGCGCGTCTGCCAATTTCGCCACTTGCGCAGGAAAACTGAGGAGGGGCCAGTATAGCAGTTGCCAATCGCTCTTCAAGGATACGCCGACGGAGAAAATCCGAGGGTGGCGGCGAACCGTCGATGATCATCAGGACTCGAACGCCGCAGAGAGCGCGTTGGAGAGTCGGGCGAGCCAGAGGCCGCGCGGTTCCTGCGGCTGGGTCGTCAACACGATGGCGAAACAGTTCTGCTCAGGATCGATCCAGAGCAGCGTGCCGGTGGCGCCCCAATGTCCGTACATGTTGGGGCCGAGCAGGTCGCCGAAGTTCTCGCTGTGACCCGGCCAGCGAAGCCGCCATCCAAGCCCCCACGGGCGACCGGTCCGGTCCCCCTCCGTCAGTTCCGAGAATCCCGGAAGCTGGTTTTCGGTTGCAACCGCGATGGTTGCGGGGGAGAGAATTCGCCGACCCTCGAGCGAGCCACGCCCCAGCATCATTCGTGCGAACCGTGCCAGATCGGCAGGAGTCGTCAATAGCCCACCCCACGGAGCACCGAGTGTCCGCCAGTAGCGGCTGTTCCAGTCCCACGACGTCTCGACATCATCGCCGGCCGGAACTCGAATTTCCGCAATCCGGTCTGCTTTGGGTGCGGAGCCCTCGAACCAGGCGGGCGGAGCGCCGAGCGATGTATCGTGCATCTGAAGCGGCTCGAAAAACTCTCGATGCAAAAATTCCGGGCATGAGACGCCGCTGATCCTTTCAATGACGGCGCCGATTGTGGCGAATCCCATGCTCTGGTATTTCACGCCACGCCCTGGTGGAAAGTGCAGCTCGGCGCGGGCCGCCCCTTCGACAAAGGCGGACAGGGGAGAATGTGCAACCCGCAGCTCGCGATTGTTCGGCAGCATGTCGGGAAGCCCGGACGTGTGAGTCAGCAGATGCCGAACGGTGATTCCGTTCTTCTTCTGCCCGCGAAAGATCGGCAGAATGTCGCGCACGCGGTCGCCGAGAAGGAGTTGGCCGCGCTCCACGAGGAGCATCGCTCCCATCGCAACAATCGGTTTCGTGATTGACGCAACGAGAAAGATCGCGTCGTCGCGCAATGGCTCGGAGTCAGCGGCGACGCGCTGCCGGCCGATGTGCACCGTTCCCGTCGATGAATCTCGCCGTCCGCAATGAATGGCGACGGCCGGCAGCTGATCCTGCCGGCACAAATCGCGCGCAAGTTCCAGCGCGCGATCCCACTGCACGGGGCAGATCGACGCGGCGGGGTTGTCGGCAGAGCTCATTCGTTCGCCGATCAGAGCGACAATTCATGAATGTGCATCACCCGGTCCAACTTCATGATCTCGATGACGTCACGGATGTCGCGGCTGGGATTATAAACATGAACTTCCACACCCGCTTTCCTCAGCGAGGCCAGCAGCCCGAGCATTCCGCTGGGAACAAGCTTGATTCCGGTAAAATCGAAGGCGAGCGACTCGCAGTGATGCTCCTTGATCAGCTCTGCGATCTCGTCGCGGCATTTCTGGAGATTGATTCGATCGAGCAGCTCCTGTCCGCCGAACCCGACGACAGTCAGCTTTCCCGCCTTGTAGATTTCGAGGCTCCGCGTTACCGGCGGCATGAAAACTCTTTCTGAAAAACAAGTACAGAACCGGCCCGTTGACGGGGCACAGTTTAAGAAAGAGCTTCCCGGGGAAAAAGAGGGTTTATGCCCGTTGCCGACGGCTGCTATCACCCGCCTCTTCGCTGCGGATATAGTGGTGGGGCTTGGAGTTCTTGCAATCTCGCTTCGTCGGAGGTGCCAGTTGTACAGGTGCTCGAATCGAAGTCTGTTCACATTTTTTCTCGCGGTGCAGTTCGTCGTCACGTCGGTTGCGGAGGGTTTCGCACAAGGACATTCGCTCGACGTCGCGGCATCGAAAATGAAAGTCGCACCCGGATTCGAAGTTGAGCTCTTCGCGGGTGAGCCGCTCGTCCGGCAGCCGGTGTCGATCGAATTCGACGACCGCGGCCGGATGTGGGTGATGCAGTACCTGCAGTATCCGAATCCCGCTGGGCTCAAACGCGTGAAGGTGGATCGCTATTCGAGAACAGTTTACGACCGAGTTCCCGAACCGCCGCCGAAGGGACCGCGCGGCGCGGACAAACTGACGATTCTGGAAGACAGCGACGGTGACGGGCGCATCGATCAGGCGAAAGATTTCGTCGACGGTCTCAACCTGGCAACCGGAATGGCATTCGGTCACGGCGGCGTCTTCGTGCTGAACGTTCCCTATCTGCTCTTTTACCCCGACCGGAATCGGGACGATGTTCCCGACG
>JBFWWA010000599.1:0-3442 GCA_050246455.1 Planctomycetaceae bacterium | reverse complement strand
CACAGTCACGCTCACAGCTGCTCGCATTCCCACTCGCACTCGGACAACTCGGAGCATCATCACCACCAGGGCGGCGTGCCGCTCCATGACGATGACTGTTCCGTCTGCCAGTTCCACTCGATCCAGGTAATCTCCGCACCTCAAGACATGGTGGCGGATCATTTTGAAGTCATCCGGCCGGTCGAGCCTCTCGATGTGCTCCGCCCCGAAGCGCCGGTGCTCTCGCGTCCTCTCTCCCGCGGTCCCCCGGCTCTGACGATCGCCTAGTTCGATCGTCTCCGAAGCTCGGGTTGCGCTCGGTTCCTCACGCGCTCCAGCGGCGAAACTCGCCGTGGCATGCCGTGGGTTGCTGCAGCCTGTCGTCAGATCGCTTCGGGTTTCCGCAAAGACTGTTTCGCCGGTCTGCGCACACACATCGGCAATGATCCGAGAAGGTGCGGGTTCCGGCAGGGAGAACCGCTTCAAATGTCATTGAAAACACTTGCGCCTCGTCGAGGCTTCACTCTGATTGAACTGCTCGTCGTCATCGCTGTCATCACGATCCTGATTTCGTTGCTTCTGCCGGCTGTGCAGGCGGCCCGAGCGGCGGCTCGACGAACGCAGAACCGCAACAACCTCAAGCAGATCGGTCTTGCACTTCACAATTATCATGACGTCAGCCACTCGCTCCCCCCCGGGTGGGTCGGGGTTGGAGTCGGCGGGGGTTCGGACGTCGAAGGAACGAACGGCGCCTGCTGGGCGGTGCTGCTCCTCCCCTACATCGAACAGAACAACCTGTACGAAAAGCTCGATCTGAGCCTTCCGATCACCGACCCGGTGAATCTGAACAGGGCGAACTCGGTGGAGATTTCGACGTTCCGGAACCCGAGCGATCGGGGAGCCCGCATCTTCACGATCAATGAAGAAGACCCGCCGAACAACGCATTGGCCGAGCTGCCGACCTCGAACTACGTCGGATCGTTCGGTAACACGGAGCTGGAAGATTGCGAAGGCCAGCCCGCCGGTTTTACCTGCCAGGGGAACGGCGTCTTCTTCCACAACAGCCGGGTCCGCCTCGCGGACATGACGGACGGAACGAGCAATACGTATATGGTCGGAGAACATCGATCCGACAAGAACCAGTCGCCGCAATGGTTCTCGACATGGCTCGGCGTTGTCGCCGGTGGTGAAGAAGCATTCGCACGCGTCCTGGGCGTCGCCGATCACGTTCCGAACAGCCCGGCGCAGCATCTGGACGATTTTCACGGAGCGGAAGGGGAGCCGGGAGCGGAGTTCGCATTCGGCGACGGGCGCGTTCGTTTCATCGCCGAGACGATCGACGAGACGCTCTACAAGAAACTGGCGACGCGCCGCGGGGGCGAGGTCCACGAAGACTTCTGATCGCGAATTCAACACGCGGAGCAGTTTCGAGCGGCACGCCCTGCAATGACGTGGGGCGTGCCGCGCGAACTGCCCGGACGGATTCGTGCCCCGTGGAACGACTGCCGATCTTTCAGCTCGGCTTCCGATACTGCGTCGTCTTCTCGAGAAGCGATTGCAAATCCTGCTGTTGCACCGGTTTCACGAGATGGTAGTCGAACCCGGCCTCCTGCGATCTTTCGCGGTCTTCGGCCTGACCGTAGCCCGAAATTGCGATGAACAGAGCATTCGGAAAATCCTGCCGGAGATGGCGGGCGAGCTCGTAGCCGTTCATTCCGGGAAGACCGATATCGAGGAGAAACGCATCGGGTTGCAGTTCGGCCGCAAGCGGAATGGCCGTCGTCGCGTCGTTCGCTATTCGGACCTGGTGCCCGGTGTTGGTGAGCAGAAGTCCGATGCTTCGGGCGAGTTCGGAATTGTCGTCAACGACAAGAATCTTGAGTGATTTTTTTGCGGTCACGGGCTGTGCGGCCGGAGCGGCGACAGCCTTCGCGTCCACCAGCGGAAGCCGTACGATAAACTCCGATCCGGTTCCCGGTCCGTCGCTGGCCGCTGAAACCGTCCCGTGATGAAGCTCGACAAGCCGACGTACAATCGTCAGCCCGAGGCCGAGTCCGCCTTGGGCACGATCGAGCGATCCACCGACCTGCATGAACAGGTCGAAGACGTCCGAAAGCATTTTTTTCTCGATGCCGATGCCGGAATCCTTGATACGGAAGACGACCTGCGCGTCTTCGCGGCGAGCAGAGAGTTTGATATTCCCGCCGTCAGGGGTGTATTTGGCGGCATTGGAAAGGAGATTGACGAGGATCTGCTCGAGCCGCATGACGTCGGCGACGACCGACATCGCCACCTGTTCGACTTCGACGACGAGCTTGTGCTTTCGCTCTTCAATGAGAGGACGCGTGGTATCGACCGCTCTGCGGACAATTGTGGCAACGTCGACATACTCCATCTTCAGCTGAATCTTGTCGCGCGTGATCCGGGAGATATCGAGGAGGTCATCAATCAGCCGCATCAGGCTGTTGGTCTGCCGCGCGATGATGTCGGAGATTTCCTCCTGCGGCATCGCTCCCGGCATCTTGGTCAGCTCGTTGGCGTAGTGAATGGCAGCTAATGGATTTCGGAGTTCGTGCGCGAGCATGGCGATGAAGTCGTCCTTCTGCCGCGCGCTCTGCTTGACTTCGCGATACAGCCGCGCGTTATCGACTGCAGTCGCCGCACGCCGCGCGAGATCATGCGCCACTCTCAGGTCTTCCGTCCGGTAACGGCGTCCGCTTTCCGACGTTCCAAGCAGCAGGCATCCGAGCCTGACGTCGCGCACCACCAGCGGAACGCAAATGACCGACTTGGGACCGAGGTTGCGGATCAGGTCCATCCGTTCGGGCTGAACGACAGTTCCTGACAGGAGTTCGGACGTCACATCTTCGATGAACTGTGAATCGCCGGTTCGCAGCGAGTCGATGACCGGCGACGAGGATTCCCAGGTTACCGGGAAGCGCGCATGCAGTTCGTCGAGAATGCGTTCTTTCTCCGCGTTGAAATGGGCGGAGGCGACGCGTTCGATCTCGCCCCCTTCCGCAACCATATAGACGATGCAAAAATCGCAGAAGAACGGAACGGATTGGCGTGCCACCTTCTGCATGGTGCTGTTGTAATCGACAAGGGCGGAAAGCGTGTCGCTCGCATCCGCGAGGAATCGAAACGTCTCCTCGGCCCGTTTCCGCTCGGTGGTGTCGATCGTGGCGCCGAGCATTCGCTGCGGCTTGCCGCCGCTGCGCACGACCTGGCCGCTCGTGAGCACCCACCGCACTTCTCCGTCGGGGCGGATGATCCGGAACTCGACGTCGTACGCCGTTTCTCCGGCAAGCGCGCTCTGGATCGACTGATCGATTCTGGCGCGATCGTCGGGGTGGATCAGCCGCGTGAATTCTTCGACCTTCCCCTGGAACGATTTGGGATCGACGCCGTGGATCGTGTAGACCTGATCCGACCCGGTGAGGTGGTCCCTCGAAACTTCCCA
>JBFWWA010000598.1:0-3466 GCA_050246455.1 Planctomycetaceae bacterium | reverse complement strand
GCGCGGAAACTCGGCGACCGACAGATCCCGGTGAACACGTTTCTTGTCGGCGCGTCGGGGCAATCGACTTCCACCCTCGATATCGCCATCGAAGATCTGCAGGTTGATCCCCTCGCTTTCGAGAAATAGACCGTCCCGATTACAGCGCGCTTCCGGGCCGTCGGTGCCGCGGGGCGCGAACTGACCGTGAGGATGCGCGTCGAAGACCGGTCGGGAAAGAGCCCCGGCGTGGCGGGGGAGATGCGTTTTCCGCCGGCTGCGCGCGGCGCGAAAATTTCCACGCAGATCACCCCGACGCGCGATTCCGAATCGATCCCGGTCGAGCTGACGTTCGTCCCCGACCTGCCGGGCGAATACAAGGTGGCCGTTGAAGTCCCTCCGCTCGACGGCGAACTGAAGCAGCCGAACAACCGCAAGGAAACGATCATCAAAGTGCAGAAGGGGGGGATCAAGGTCGCCTATTTCGACCGGCTCCGCCCGGAAAGCAAATGGGTCAAGAACCTCGGCAGCGCGGAAAAGATTCAACTCGACTTCATGCTGGTCAACTCCGGCAAATTCCGAAACCTGACCGAGATCGACCCGGAATGGTTTGCACCCGGCAAGTACGACGTCTACATCATCGGCGACGTCCCGGCCGAGACCTTCGGCAACCAGATCCTGCAGCTGCTCTCTGCGCGCATTGCGGCGGGTGCGGGACTGATGATGACGGGGGGCTATCATTCGTTCGGACCGGGGGGTTATTCCGGGACGATTCTCGAAGACGTTCTTCCGGTCGAGATGAATTCCGCAGAGGTGCAGAAAGGGGACGAGATCGCGCCCGACCTGCATTACCTCACACCGCTGCAGATGCTGCCGACCGATCGCGGTCTCGATCACTACATCATGCGGATCGACCCGGAAGGGAAACATCGCGAACGCTGGAGCGCACTTGCCCCGCTGGAAGGAGCCAACAAGCTCCGGCCGAAAGGGGGACTGGTGGAAGTCCTCGCGGAAACAGGGGATGGAACTCCTCTGCTCATGGCGCACGAAGTCGGACGGGCGCGCGTGCTGGCTTTCGGGGGCGATACCACGCATCAATGGGCGATGGCGGGGCAGCGCGACTCGTTCCAGCGCTTCTGGCGGCAGGTCATCTTATGGCTGTCGCACAAAGAGTCTGATTCCGACAAGCCGATCTGGGTCCGCGCGGAACCGCGCAACCTTTCCCCCGGACAACCGGCCGAGATCACCTGCGGCGCCCGGAACGAGAAGGGTGAGCCACTTTCCGATGTGAGCTTTTCGATTGAAGTCGCGGATCCGACCGGAACCAAACAACTGCTCACGCCTGTGAAGACCGGAAATGACTTTCGCGTCGCGTTCAATGGAACGGCCGTGGCGGGAGACTACTGGGTCCGCGTCAAGGGGACGCGCGAAGGGAAGCCTTACGGGTTCGACGACTGGACGCGGTTCATTGTCGACGCACGCGATCTCGAACTCGACAATCCGGCGGCCGACCCGGCTCTTGCCGATGAGATTGCAGCCCTGACCGGGGGTTCCAGCATGCCCCCCGAACAGCTCGAAAGTTTCCTGAACCGGATCATCGAAAACGGCATTCCGAACCTCGAAGTGACCCAGTTCAAACGTCAGACGCTGTGGGATAACTGGACTTTCCTGCTCGTTTTCGTCGGCCTCATGACGCTCGAATGGTTCTTCCGAAAACGCCGGGGCCTCGTTTAGAGGAGCAGCCGGCCTGCCGACTGCGTCCGGACGGAATCCTCGAAGGAACTTCGCCCACCCGACCGACGTCCAAAATGGTATAATGCAGGGGCGGGTCGACAGCGGGGATGCGCGCGTCCGCAACTGTCGCCCTGCCAAGTGGTTATCGCAGCGAGAGGAGCGATCCGCCGATGGCGAGCACGACGCAGCGGGAATCCGCCGCCGAGGACTACGTCGATTTTGACGAGTACATCTCGTTCCAGATTGAGCGGACCCGCTCGAACGTCCGCCTCACCGACGTTCTGACCGCGGGGGTCGGCGCGGCCGCGATGGGGGTGCTGTATCTCCTCGCGTTCGTTGTCCTCGACCACTGGGCCATTCCCGGCGGGCTGCCGCAGGCAGCGCGGACCTCGATGCTGCTGCTCCTGGTCGTCGCCACCATCGGCTGGCTGGCCTGGAAGCTCGCCTTTCCGTACATGCGGCACGTCAATGCACTCTTCGCCGCAAGGCTGATTGAAAAATCGCATCCTGAGCTGAAAAGCAACCTCCTGAATCTGGTCGATCTGGAACAGTCGGGCCGTGAGGTTCCGGACGACATTCGCCGGGCGATCGAGAAACGGGCCGCGCTCACGCTCTCGCATGTCGATGTCGATCAATCGGTCGACCGGCGGCTGCTGATGCGCCTGTCGTACGCGCTCTTCATTGCCGTCGTTCTGTTCTGTCTCTACACGGTCCTCTCGCCGAAGAAGCCCTGGAGTTCGATCTGGCGGGCGCTCGCGCCGGCGACTGAAGTCGCGGTTTCCACCCGCACCGAAATTCTGCGCGTCACCCCTGAAGACACCGAGGTGCTCGCGCGGTCGCAGCTCGAGGTTCTGGTCGATCTGCGCGGCGAGATCCCGGAGAAGACCTTCCTCTACTACACGACGGTCGACAACAAGTTCGTCGATGAACCGATCGAGATGCGGCTGGTTGACGACGCGACAAAGCAGTTTCGCGCCATGGTCACCGGCGAGAACGGCCGCGGTCTCCTGCAGAGCATGACGTACCGGATTGAAGCGGGGGATGCCAGGACGCGCGATTACCGGGTCACGGTCATTCAGCCCCCCTCAGCGACCGTCGAAAGTCTGCACTACGAATACCCCGCCTACATGGAAATGAGCCCGGCAACGGTGCCGGGAGGAAATCTCGATTCGTGGGAAGGGGCAACCGTCACACTCAGCGGCCGTGCGAATACCCCTGTCCGCTCCGCCACGCTGCGCTTCAGCGACACGGAAGACATCAATACGCGCGCCGAGGAAGTGACCGGACGGATTGCCGAGGAGACGAAGATTTCCGCCAAGTGGAAGCTGACGATGCGCTCCGACGGGACGCATCCGCACTTCTACCACGTCCAGTGCCGCAACGAAAAAGGAGAGTCCGACCCGGAACCGATTCTCTACAGCGTCCGCATCCGCGCCGACCAGCCCCCCGACGTCGCGCTCGTTTCGCCGAAGGGGGATCTCGAACGGCCCGCGAATGCAATCATTCCGCTCGTCATCGACGCGCGCGATCCCGATTTCAAGCTGCGGCGCATCAACCTTCGCATCGAGAAGGACGGCGAAGAGCTCATCGGCCCCGCCGTGTTCGAAGGCAACCAGCAAAGCCATCAGGGATCGTTCGACTGGAATCTCGGGGCCATGAGCCTCAAGACGGGAGATACGATCTCGTACTGGATCGAAGCGCAAGACAACAAGCAGCCGATCGCCAACCGGAAGAATTCGCCGAAGCTCCGCAT
>JBFWWA010000597.1:0-3470 GCA_050246455.1 Planctomycetaceae bacterium | reverse complement strand
GCCGGAAGATCATCGAGAACCAGCCGCTGGCCGAGCTCGTCCCATTCATCGACTGGTCTCCCTACTTCCAGACCTGGTAGCTGCGCGGGAAGTTTCCGAAGATCTTTTCCGATCCCGATGTCGGAGCGGAAGCCAAAAGGGTCTACGACGACACCCGCAATTTCCTCGATGAGCTGATCCGGAAGAAGGAGCTCACCGCGCGTGGCGTCTACGGTTTCTGGCCTGCAAACAGCGAGGGAGACGACATCGTCGTTTACTCCGACGAAACGCGAAAATCAGAGCTCGCACGTTTCCCCATGCTCCGCCAGCAGTGGGAGCGCAAAGGACAGAATGAATTCCGTTCGCTTGCCGATTACATCGCGCCGCGGGAAAGCGGCAAAGCGGATTATCTCGGCGCGTTTGCCGTCACCACGGGCATCGGCTGCGATGAGCTCGCTCTGCACTACCAGAAGGACCACGACGACTACCACTCAATCATGGCCAAGGCGGTCGCCGATCGACTCGTCGAGGCGTTTGCGGAAATGCTTCACCGGCAGGCGCGCATCGATCTCGGGTTTGGTCGCAGTGAGAATCTGACCGCGGAGGACCTCATCGATGAGAAATACCGTGGTATCCGCCCCGCCTTCGGATACCCCGCCTGCCCCGATCACACCGCCAAACGGACTCTCTTCGAACTTTTGAAAGCCGAAGAATACACCGGAATCAAGCTGACGGAGACTTTCGCGATGTGGCCCGCCGCGTCCGTCAGCGGGCTCTATTTCGGCCACCCCCAGGCGCGTTACTTCTCGGTCGATCGCATCAGCCGCGACCAGGTCGAAGACTACGCCCGTCGCAAGCAGATGCCGCTTCGAGAGATCGAGCGCTGGCTTGCGCCGAATCTCGGCTACGACCCCGACTGATCGGCCCGAGCCGCCGTCGCTCCTCAGCCTGCGCCGCTGCGCATTCTCCGTCCCGTTTCTGACACGGGTGTGCTCCATTGATCGTCGGGCGACCAATTTCCTCCGATTCTCACAACAATTGATAAATACTCTGGAAATTTTTTGTTAACTTCGGCACTATCGGGGGCCTGGAGGAGCCACAGAAAGGACGTCGCATGCCTGAGCCGATCGAAAACGACGAGTCGATCGCAGTCGCGGAGCCGTTCGTTCGACCGAAATCGGACGATCAAAGCAAGAAACACGAGCAGACCAGGAAGCAGCCGCCATTTGCAGTGATCGTCGAAAACGACGACCTGCACACCTTCACGTACGTAATTGAAGTCTTGCAGAAGGTCTGCGGCTATAGTCAACAGAAGGCGATCCTTCTGGCGACGCATGCCCACTTCTCCGGTGAAGCCGTCGTCTGGAGCGGCGTCCTGGAGGTGGCCGAACTGAAGCGGGATCAGATCCGCGGTTTCGGTACCGATCGCTATGCCGTCAAGCCGGTCACATTCCCGCTCGGCGTCCGCATCGAGCCGTTGGCAAACTGATCCCGATGCGCCGGCCGCACGCGAATTTCCCACACTCGCAGGTGCAACAGTGAGCTCTTTCATTTCGCGCGTGGCTCGCCTCGCGGCCCTCGGTATGATCGCTCTTTCGCTGGGGACCGTTTCACCGCTCTCCGCGTCCGAGACCTCACCCGCAGGGAGACGAACCGTGGAGATCATCGGCCATCGCGGTGCCTCACATGATGCCCCCGAGAACACGCTGGCGGCCGTGAAGCTGTCGTGGAAGCAGAACGCCGACGGCACGGAGATCGACGTCCATCTTTCGAAGGATGGAAAGATTGTCGTCATTCATGACGACAACACGAAACGAACCGCCGGGCTCGATAAACCCGTCGTCGCCCAGTCGATCGAAGAGTTGCGAAAGCTCGATGCCGGCAGTTGGAAAGACCCGAAGTTCGCGGGCGAAAAACTCCCCACACTCGACGAAGTCATCGCGACGATCCCGGACGGCAAGCGTTTATTCATCGAGGTGAAATGCGGTCCGGAAATTGTGCCTGAGCTCAAACGAGTGATTGAAGCCGGGGGAAAGAAGCCCGAGCAGACCGCCATCATCAGCTTCTCGCAGGAGGTCGTTGCGGAGTCGAAAAAGGCAATGCCGGCGCTGCGTGTCTTCTGGATCACCCGGTTCCAGCAGGACAAGAAAACCAAGGTGTGGTCGCCGAGCAGTATTGAGGAACTGATCGAAAAGACGAAATCGGCGAAGGTGGATGGCATCGATCTCGGCTTTACTCCCAATCTCGATCGAGCCATGATCGACCAGGTGAAGCAGGCGAAGCTGGAGTTCTACGTCTGGACCGTCGATTCGGCGGATGATGCCCGTCTTCTGCGAGACTGGGGGGTCGACGGCATCACGACGAACCGACCCCTCTTCATTCGCCAAAGCCTGAATTCGCCCGCACAATAGCCTTCCGAGCCTGCAAACCCGCACAAGAGCTCGAATCATCGCTGGCGGCGAACGGCCGGGGCTGCGAGAATGAGGCGACCCTCCGGGCGATGTTGCCGGGTGGTCGTTTCCGGGAGTAATTCGTGCGTTTTGCCTTCCTGAACCTTCGGCCGATGCCACACTTGTTCGTCGCGGTTGCGTTGCTGTCGACGGGGCTCAATAGCCGCGTGTCGGCTGCCGATCCCGTCCCCGCGAAGTCGGCGACAGAATCGGCCGGCCAGGACCCGGCACCCGTCCCCCCCGCCGTAGACGCGAAAAGTGACAATCCGCGTCCTGCGTCGGCGACAAAGCCGATGGGTGCCCCTCCCTCCCCGGAATCCATCGCAGGCTGGATCGCCGATCTCGACAACGATCAGTTCACGATCCGGCAGGAAGCAACACGACGGCTCTCCGAAGCCGGAGTTTCTGCGATTGAGCCGCTGATGCGCGCCGCCACGGCCGGCAGCCTCGAGACGACGACCCGGGCGCTCACAATTCTCGAAGACTACTACACCAGCCCGGATCCTGATGCTCACGCCGCGGCTGACGCGGCGGAGGAATCGCTCGAAAAGATCGTCTCCGAAAAGAACGTCGCAGCGGCGAAGCGGGCGGAGTACGTACTTGCCAGTCATGATGGAGTGCGCGAGGCCCGCGCTGTCGAACGAATCCGCGCGCTGGGGGGCATCGTCAAGTACTCTCGCGAAGACGTGAGGAACTTCGTCCGCGGCCCCATTGGAAATCCCCCCACGCCGGGAATTCTCTACGTCGCCCTCCCCCGAGAGTGGAAGGGTGGCGATGACGGACTCAAATACCTGCGACGCCTCAAATACCTGCCGATGGTGTACCGCATCAGCGGAGATCACGTAAGTGACCAGGCGGTGAACGCGCTCAAAGCGGTCCACCCCGACATCCGCATTGAACCGCGCGGCGCGGCGACGCTCGGAATCGAAGCCGACAACAGCTCAGACACGCAATGTCTCGTCAAGGACGTCACACCGAATTCGGCGGCGCAAAAGGGAGGCATTCGCCCCGGCGATGTCATCAAAACATTCAACGGGCAGC
>JBFWWA010000596.1:0-3501 GCA_050246455.1 Planctomycetaceae bacterium | reverse complement strand
CTCTTCACTGATGCCAAGCTCCGGCGCTTCGCGCCGCGCAATGGCGGCGAGGTTCTGCACGCCGAGGTCACGCGCACGGCCGAGCGCTTCTTCGATCGGACCGAGTTCGGTTCCCGAGCGAGTCGCCCAGAGAGCGAAAACGAACGGCAAGCCGGTCCACTGGAACCACTCTTCGCCGAGATCCCACGTCACCGGAAACTTTTCTTCCGGCGCGTGCATCGCGCGGTCGCCGATGAGCAGGACGGCATCCGCCGCTGTCGACTTCACCGTGTTCTCGAGCGGCAGCAGCTCCACCTTCGGAAAAACTCCGTATCGCTCCGCAAGAATCACACGTGCAAGAGTCGCGCTCGTCCGCGACCCGCCGTCGAGGGCGAGCTTGCGGATCGCACCCGGCTCGACGCGGCTGTACATCTTCACGCTCATCACCGGGCCGTGCGTCGCCACACACGCATCCGAGACGACTTCGTAGTCGGGATTCCGCAGGCACTCGATCGACGGGATGAGCGCCACATCGAGCAGCCCCTGGCCGAGCTCGTCGGCCAGCCGGCTCGGGTAATCGAGAACAAGCTCGGCGTCGCCAATCTGACCTTCCAGACCCTCGATCAAGGGTTTCGAATTCAGATAACTGACTGCGCCGATCCGGATCGTTCCTTCAATCTCCGTCGTCATCGTGACAATCGCCTTTCAAACCCCGCAAAAGAAGTTTCCTGATTATAAGGCCCCCCGCCTGCTCCACAACACATCGCAGGGGTGTTGTGCCGGCCGCAGACCCCTCAGAATCCGAAACCGCATTTCGAGGAACTCCTTAACCGACCCCCCCTTGATTGACCGGGGTCGGATCGACGGGGCAGAATATCTTCAACGGTCGATATTTGCGTCGCACCGCCACAGGAACCGACGGCAGGCTCGAAAGACTTTCCCTATGGCTTCTCTCAAAGTTGCGATGATCGGAATGGGGACGGTGGGAACCGGCGTCGCCCGGCTGCTCGTCGAACACTCCGAACGAATCGCAAGAGCGGCCGGCCGTCCCGTCGAGCTCCGTCGCGTCGTCGTTCGCGATCCGAAAAAGCCGCGAGACGTCCCGCTTCCGGCCGGCGCCGTTTCGACCGACGTGCGAAGCATCCTCGCCGATCAAGAGATCGATCTCGTGGTCGAGCTGATGGGGGGAGTGAATCCGGCGCGCGAGGTTGTCCTCTCGCTGCTCGATGCCGGGAAAGACGTCGTTACCGCCAACAAGGCGCTTCTCTGCGAACATGGCGATGAGATCTTCGACCGCGCCCGGAGCAAGGGAAGGACGATCGCGTTCGAGGCGGCGGTCGCCGGCGGCATCCCGATCATTGCCACCGTCGCCCGCTCGATGACCGCCAACCAGATCGTCTCGATCGAAGCGATCTTGAACGGCACCAGCAACTACATTCTCACCGAGATGCTCTCGAAGGAACGTTCGTACGAAGACGTTCTGGCGGAAGCGCAGAGGCTCGGTTACGCCGAAGCGGATCCGTCGATGGATGTCGACGGCACCGACGCCGCGCAGAAACTCGTCCTGCTTGCGCAGCTTGCGTACGGCACAAAAGTCCGCGTCGCCGATTTCACGCGGCAGGGAATCGACACGCTCGAACTTGCCGACCTCAAGTACGCCGGCGAGCTCGGCTACACCGTGAAACTTCTCGCGATCGCGAAGCTCGTCAACGGCCAGCTCGAAATGCACGTGCAGCCGACGCTCGTCCGACACAACCGGCCGATCGCGCAGTGCGGCGGCGCGTTCAACATGATCTCCGTCGAAGGGGATGCCGTCGGCAAGACGTGGTACTCCGGTGCGGGAGCGGGGCAGATGCCGACCGCGTCCGCGGTCGTGGCCGACATCATCGACGTCGCGACCGGCCGCGCTGCCCAGACGTTTCCGCGCCTCAACGTCTGGCGCGATGGCGAGCCTTTGCCGCTGCAGCCCGCCGACCAGATCGCAAACCGATACTACCTGCGCTTCAACGTCGTCGACCGGCCGCACGTCTTTGCGGACATCGCCGATATCCTCGGCCGCAGCGGCATCAGCCTCGCATCGATCATTCAGCACGAAGCCCCGGAAGATGCCGAGGAATCGATTGTTCCGCTCGTCGTGATGACGCATCGCACGACACACGGCACGCTGCGAGCAGTCGATGCGGAACTCAAGAAACTTGCATCCCTCCGCGGCGCCTGGGTCAGCCTCCCGGTCGCCGACTAAACCGAGTCGCGCATCTCACCCTCGCCCCATCGGGGGTAGCGGGCGAGCACGCACGATGGGCTGGTCGTGGCGAAAGGGAACCGCCCGAAGGGTGGACGCCGTGCCCCCGGTCTTCGAATGCACGAGCTCATTTCGATCAGAGCTGTGTTCGTTGAACGCGTCGTTGCTCAGAAGAATCCACAGTTGGATCATGTTCCGGGGCAAAACGCAGTGTGCCCCGGAATCGCAGTGGAAACGGTTTCGGATTTCCGGACGGCCTCTGGCGAGCAATCGGGGACACCCTCACTCGACCGACGTTCCGTCAGAACCCGACGAGCGCGTAGCCGACGGGGATGGCGGGGTCCCAGCGTCTGACGAGGGGTTTGAAGGGATAGTTCTGCTCACCGCGCAGCACGCGGATCTCGATTGACGGGAACCATTCGGCGGCGCGCCGCGCTCCGTCGGTCGCCACAATATCCGCGACGCGTCCTTCCCCCGCGCGCGCCTTCTGCCACGAACGGAACTGGATTCCACCCGAATCGGCGACCGGTGTGACCGTCGCGTCGAATACGCCATTGTTTGCATCGAGTGCGGCCACGAGATCGCTCGTCGAAATCGTCAGGCGTGTTTCCGTGGTCGATTGATTGAACACCCGCAGCTCCGCCGGTTGGGGAGCTTTCGAACTCATGCTGCGATAGTGGACGTGAATCTGCGCCGTCGGGTTCGAGGCCGCCGCTTCGCGGAGACGTTCGCGGAATTCCGGTGAGAGCGGAATCTTCACTGCGAGCGATTCGCCCTCGCGAATCTCGATCCGGTCTTCGAACTTGAGATAGGCGGATGGATCGACCCCTTCGGCCGCGCCGAACAGGAACGAAGCCGGCATGAGCACGCAGAATGCGGCACTCATCCCGCGGCCCCACCACCTGGGCCGCCAGAAGATCAGCAGGCCAGCCATGCAGATCAGCACCGGCAATGCGACTGCGAACCCGTTGCGAAGTGCGCGGAGCGTTTCGCGAAAACTCGCGAACGGATTCCGCCACTTGGCAGCGAGGATCGATTGCCTCCCGAAGTTCTCCGCGAGTCCGAACGACGTCGTCGCGTGTTCGCGGCCGCCGTGGAGCGTCGGCTTGTCGTCCGGCTTGCCGGTCATCCGCGCGAAGTCGGTCGGCGGGATGATCAGCAGATGCTTGCCGATTCCCATGGCATAGGAGCCCGTCGGAAAGTGCCATTCGAGCAGGCTTCCCTGACCCCAGGCAATCTGAAGCAGAAGCGCGAAGCCGACGAGGACTCGGGGCGCCGCC
>JBFWWA010000595.1:0-3503 GCA_050246455.1 Planctomycetaceae bacterium | reverse complement strand
GAGCGGGCTTACATCAATGGCAATACTAATATACGACCGTGCACAAGGCAAGGCAGATTTGATAGCTAACTAAGTATTTGTGAAACCGGTCGAAACAAGCAGGGTAGTGGGGCGCTGGTGAAGCCGGGCCCTGGCGCAAAGGGAATGCCCCCCCCAAAGGGGGCCACACCTTGCGGCGATTTCGAACCGTGGAAAATGAAATGACGCGGCCCGAAGACCGCGTCATTTCATGTTTTTCCGGTAGTCCGAATGCCTGAAGCCCGTCGAATTGAGGTCCGACAGGCCGCTCACTCACTCCGCCGAGGCGGTTTTCTTGGCGAGCAAAGTGCGGACGCGGGTGTCGAGCTCTTCGGGATTCACCTGACTGTCGACGACGGTTCCGTTCTGGTCGACGAGCCAGTAGAGCGGAATGTCCTGCACTCCGTACGCTTTCACGACCGGGTTGTCCCAGCGGCGTTTGTCCTTGTCGACCGAGAAGATCTGCGTCCAGGGGAGCGGATGCTTCTCGACGAACGCGTCGACGAGGGTTTCGTCTTCATCGAGACTGACGCCGATCACGCGCAGGCCCTTGCTTTCGTACTTTCTGGCGACTTGCGAGAGGTCAGCGACCTGCGACTGGAAGTCCTGGGAATCGCTCGACCAGAAGACGACGAGGACGACCTTGCCTTTGTAGTCGTCGATCTTCACAAAGCCCCCTTCGGGGGTTTCGCCGCCGAGGTCAAGCTTCTGGCCTTCCAGATTGAGCCGTTTGAGAATGGCCACCGCCTGCTGCGATTGCGGCGTCTCGGCGAATTTTTCCTGGAGCATGGTGTAGCAGGCGAGCGCTTCGCTGCGCATGCCGTGGAGCTCGCAGCTTTTGCCGGCCGAGAGCAGCAGGTGCGCGGCCCGCGCCTGCTGCATGGGGAAATTCGTGGCGAAAAGACGCGCCTGTTTCGAGAACTCCGCGAGGAAGTTCTGGTCTTTCTTCGCAAAAAGCTGGGCGTTGGTGTGTGCGTAGCGGGCGACGGCGAAAGCCGCTTCGGCGGCCGCCTTGGATTCCGGAGCCCGCTTGTAGAGCGAATCGGCGTCGTCGAAGAGCGAGTCGCGCTCGGCGGTATCACCGGCAAGAGCAAGCTGCAAACGCGCTTCGACAAGGAAGTGAACCGCTCCGTTGAACGTGGTTTCTTTCGCAGGATCCGAATGGGTCTTGGCAATGACGCCAGTCGCCATCTCGATCACCTTGCGGTGACGCTCCTGACGCGCCTTTTCGATTTCCTTCGGATCCTTGGAGTCGGTGACCGGCTGCGAGCGAAGGACGATCATCTCGCCAACGATCCACTCCGGGCTTCCTTTTTCAGGAACCGCCGCGCCGGGCTCTTCCGCGGGTGCGGCATCGTCCGCGGCCACCTCGGCCGGGGCTTCCGCAGAGTTTGCGGCTTCCGGCTGAGGCTCCTTCGAACCTCCGCAGCCGGCGAGCGCCGTCAGGCTTGCGGCCAGAAGAAACAGCCACACCAGATGCTCTCGCGAGCCGGGGCGCAAAGTGGTTGCGGCGAGGAGAATCGAGGAAAACCGGTCGCTGCCTCGACGAAACGAGATGGTCATGACCTCTCCATCCTTTGAGAGACAACAGGCGAAATTTCAGCAGTGGAGACCGGAAATGCCCCGGCCCGGCGGGGGATCAGGCCGTGAGTGAAGGCGCAAACCCCATGCGCCCGGGGGTTTTATAGTGTTTTGTCGATCTTGCAAAGGGGAATTCGGCAGAAATTGCCGGAGAGAGGGAGGAGGTCCAAAGTTCAGACGGTCCAAAGTCTAAAGTCGGGTTGTCCCAACTTCGGACCTTGGACCTTGGACCTTGGATCACCGCGAGGCTTACAGCTGTCCCTTGAAACGGACGAAGCCTTCGAGGGCGTAGTATTCCGGCAGGCCGAGGTCGTTGAAGACGCGGGCGGTGTGCTTGGTCCGCGCTTCGGCCCGAACCCAGAACTCGCGCTCGTCGTGGCCGGGGAAGAGGGCCCGGTCTTTCTGCGACTCGTGCTTGAAGATTGCGAGCTTCTTTCTGAGCATGGTTTCCGGGCTCAGCGGAACGGCCCGCTCGATTTCGTGCGGTTCGTAATCCTGCCATGCACCGCGGTAGAGCCACACCTCCGGCTCGATCCCATCCGGCTTCACGACGTCGAGCGCCCGGAAGATTGCCTGTGCACAGACGCGATGCGTTCCGTGCGGATCGGAGAGATCGCCGGCGACATAGATCTGGCCCGGCCGCCGCTCGCGAAGGAGGTTCGCGATGATGGTGACATCCTCGTCACTGATCGGCCGCTTCGCCACCTGTCCGGTGCGGTAGAAGGGAAGGTCGAGGAAGTAGAGCTTCTCCGGCGGAACGCCGGCAGTGTGGGCTCCCTCGGTCGCTTCCGTTTTTCGAATCAGCGTCTTGACGTTGAGAACTTCCTCGCTGTCGTGCTGGCCCGGCTGCTTCTTCAGAATGTCGGAACGGAGGCGACGGCAAAGAGCGTCGCTCGGCTCGGAGAGGAGGCCGAACGTCTCGTGGAACTGGCGGACGTACTCGATGTGACGGAGCGCGTCGTGATCGAAGACGGCGATGTTGCCGCTGGTCATGTAGGCGATCGAGACATCGTGTCCCTGATCGGCGAGATTGATGAGCGTCCCCCCCATCGAGATGACGTCGTCGTCGGGGTGCGGACTGAAGACAATTACCGTCTGCGGGGTATCGCCCCCTGGTTTGGTGCAGATTCCATTGAGCAACTCGCCGAAAACACGCTGGCGAATCGCTTCGGTCGGGCCGCATTCCCGGACGAGATCGTGGAGATGATGCTCCATGAAGTCGCGGGCTTCGAGCTTGAGGAGCGGCTTCTTGACCTGTTCGGCGAGCCAGATCACGGCCCGCTTCTCCATCGTCGGATTCCAGTTCACCTGGCCGACGAGCCACGGAGTGCGGGTCGCGGTGAGGTCGCCCGCAGCTGCTTCGTCGAGTGCGAAGATCGCATTGCGATGCGTCTGGAGATAGCTCGCAGTGACCGCTTCGGAAACGCCTTCCTCGACCGCCTTCCGGACAATCGGCGCTTTGTGTTCGCCGAGCGCCATGATGATGATTTTGCGGGCGCGGAGGATCGAGCCGACCCCCATTGTGATCGCCTGCATCGGGACGTTTTCTTCGCCGAAGAAATCGCTTGCGGCGTCGAGTCGCGTGACGGGGTCGAGCGTGACCATGCGGGTCAGGCTGTCGCGGGCGCTGCCGGGCTCGTTGAATCCGATGTGCCCCGAGCGGCCGATGCCGAGGAGCTGCAGGTCGATGCCGCCGGCCTTTTCGATGGCGCGTTCGTAGCTGTCGCAGAAGGCGTCGACATCTTTCTTCGCGATGGTGCCGTCGGGAATGTGGATGTTCTGCGCCGGGATGTTGTCGTGATCTAAGAACGTCTCGCGCATCCAGCGGTTGTAGCTGTGAATCGAGTCTTTCTCGATCGGCCAGTATTCGTCGTGGTTGAAGGTGACGACGTTCGAGAAATCGT
>JBFWWA010000594.1:0-3512 GCA_050246455.1 Planctomycetaceae bacterium | reverse complement strand
GGCGTGACGGTAGTGAATCTCGACCTGTCGTTCGTGATAGCCCGCGGCGTTGTCGAAGTAGATACCGCGCGATTTATCGCCAGCCTGTCGGCCGATTTTCGGCTTGTCCGACGTCATGAGCGGATAGAGATCGTCCGTCGTCAGGTAGGGAATGCGGCTCCCCGCGGGAAGCGTGACTTTCCTCGCAGCTGCATCGATGACGAAGTCTTTCCCCGATTCGTAAACGATCTTCCGGTTCGCGCTGCGGACGAGCGCCACGTCTTCCGGCGCGAACAGCAGCGTCGCCGAGGGAGGCTGATCCGGACTTCTCTGGATGAACATCGATGGCTCGTCGATCTGGTTCGTTCGCCAGAATGGACGCAGTGCCGACAACACAAACTCGTCGGCCGCGTTGCCGTGTTCATGCAGGAGTGACGCGCCGGGTTCAGCCAACTCCGGCAACGGGACCTGCGCCCGGCTCGACAGGTAACCGAACAGATTGCGAATCTCGTCCTCTTTGAGCGGCGCAAGCAGTCCGTCGGGCATCAGCGACACCGCCTGGTGGGCAATCTCGCTGACGTCATCCCGATTGATCGTCAGAACTTCCTTCTGCGTCTGCACTGAAAGCGTCCGTTCGGTCTGCCCGACGACAATACCGGTCACGACCCGGCCGTCGTTCAGCTCGATCACCGAGACCTGAAACGGTTTTCCGACCGACGCACTGGGATCGACAATGTTCTCCAGCAGGTAGTTAAGATTGTGGCGATTCGATCCCGTAAGATCGGGGCCGATACGCCCCCCCGTCCCGTAGAGGACGTGGCAGGATGCGCACGACTTCTCGAACATTCGGCGTCCTTCCGCGAGATCGGCTTTCGCGAGAACGTCCGCTGTCAGGCTGGTGCGAAGCTGGTTCATGAGCGCATGCTTTTCCTCGCTTGTTTCCCGCACTGCTCCCCAGACTCGAACCAGCTGATCCGTCAGGGCCTTGTCCTGAAAAGCCTGCACCTGCCGTGCATGAAACGCAGTGATCGCACTGCGTTCGACTGCGCCCGCCTCAACCGCGGCCAGGAGCGCTCGCGCGTACGAAGGGCGCGACGTCAGCGTATCGACGGTCGCTCCCTGCGCGGTGGGATCGAAGTTCGGATACTTTCCCAGCAACAGCGCCGGAACTTCCGGATCTTCGACGACCGCCAGTCCCGGCACAACTTCGCGCACCATGCCGGCATCGGCGAGAAGCTGCTTCAGTATTCCTGATAGCTCCGGCGCACGGTCGTCAATGAGAGTGCGGACTGCGCTGCGCCGGGCCGCGATGTCGGCCATCCCATCCAGGGCGATCTTCCTGAGTTCTTCGACCGCGCGCCCGTCGCCGAACACAACTCCGATCTGACGGGCGAGATCGCGGAGCTCCGGCGACGAGGCTTCGAGCTTCGCCATCGCCGCCGGCCACGACGCGGGGACCGGCGCTTTCCGCCAACCGCGCAGCGCGTCCCGCATTCCGGTCAGAAGGTCGAGTCGAACGGCGGCTTCTTCGCTCGCACCGATGGCCTGGACCAGTCGATCGACTGCCGACGGGTCGGACTCGAGCCCTGACGTCAGTCGCCGCGCAATATGTCGCCGCACAAACGAGATCCTGCTCTCAGTCGCCAGAGCAACCGCGCGCTTCGGGTCGGCTGGGGCGGCAGGTTCGATCCCGTACCAGATCATGAGGGGGAGCGCCCGGTCGCTGGCATCAGCCTGATGCTTCAACAGTTCCCCCGCCAGTTCCCAGCGATCGGCGTACGCCATCCGCTGAAGCGCACTCGCGAGATAAAGCCGAACGAGAGCCGAGCGTTCTGTGGCCGCAACCTGAGTCATCATCCTCGCGCGCGGCGCGCTGACTTCACCTTTATCCGCAAGTAACCGGATGGCCCAGAGCCGGACATGCTCACTCGGATCAACGAGTCGCTCGGAGAGCCACTCTTCGTCGACCGCTCCCATTCCGTAGAGGCACCAGAGCGCCCGGAGCCGGCGCGTCTCATCCTTTTGCTGCGAGAACATATCGAGCAGAGCCGCACGTGCCCTCGACAAGTCTCGTCCGTCTGCGGCCCGTTCCTGAAGCAATCGACGCGTCTGTCGGACGTACCAGTCATTGCGATGAAGCTGCAACGACACCAGTTCCGCATCGCTCATCTTCGACAGGTCGTCAAAGGTGATTGCACCCGGTTCGCCGTACGTCAGCCGATAGATGCGGCCGGACGTCCGGTGGACGCCGTCGTTCTCGTGACATTCGCCGGCGTCCGACCAGTCCGCCACGTAGACGCTGCCGTCAGGACCGGAAACCAGATCCAGCCCGCGAAACCACTCGTTATTCGCGAAGAAAACGTCCTTGCCATGCGTCGCGATGTAACCCGCCTCATGCCGGCGCAGGTGATCGGCATTGAGGCGGTGCCCGTGGAAATTGATTGTGAAGACGGTGTTGCGGTATTCGTCGGGCCAGTTGTCTCCCTGATAGATCATCAGTCCGCTGTGCGCATGCCCGCCGCCGGCGCGCGAGGTGGTATCGCTCATTCCCGCGCGAATGTCGCTCCACTTCTCTCCGGTGTCCCAGTGAAAGTGGTCGGATGTCGCATCGATCAGTTCGTAGAGATGAGGATTGAAGTCCGCTCCGTACATCCTCCGGTAATGGGCGCCCGGAACCAGATGGAACAGATGGCCAATAACGGTGTTGATGAAAAACATCTGGCCATGCTCGTCGTAATCAAAACCCCATGGGTTTGTTGTTCCGTGAGCGACGACTTCGAATTGATGTCGCGTTGGATGGTACCGCCAGATCGAGCAATTGAGCTCGATCCGCTGCGATGGCGCGCTCCCCGGCTTTCCCACCAGCGAATTCGCGAGGATTCCATGCCGGCCGTACAACCAGCCGTCCGGTCCCCACTTCAGCCCGTTGACGATATTGTGCCGGACCGCGCCGTCGTTCCAGCCATCGAGCAGCACTTGCGGCGGACCGTCCGGAATGTCATCGCGGTTCCGGTCAGGAATGAATACGAGATACGGTGCGCAGATCGCCCACACGCCGCCAAATCCGACTTCCACACTCGTCAGGCGGACCGGTCTTGCAGGCCCGCCGGCAACGGCGATCGGGGCCGCCTCCCAGAAGACTTTTCGAGTCTCGCAGCGACCGTCGCGGTCATTATCTTCAAGGATCACAATGCGATCGTGCAGCCGCGTGCTGAAATTCACCGCGACTTCCGCATAGGTATCGTTCTCCGCCACCCAAACCCGCCCGCGCTCATCAGTGGTGAGTGCGATGGGCTGCGTGACCTTAGGCTCCCCGGCAAAAAGCGTTACGCGGAACCCCTCAGGAGCAGTGAACTTGGCAACTGCTTCTTCAGGCGTGGGTGGCGTTCCCTGTTGGGTATTCCGAGGCCCTTCCGCTTCTCCTTCCGACGACTGGGCGAAGCCGACGGCAACATGAGTAAGAAACAGCGCGGCGCCGACGAGGCAAACTCTCGAAGTGTTGTACACGTTCCCTAGAGCTCCAGGCATGATTC
>JBFWWA010000593.1:0-3515 GCA_050246455.1 Planctomycetaceae bacterium | reverse complement strand
GACGGCACGCGGCATCCATCGCAAACGGAGCTGGGCGCTCACCGGCACGCCGATTGAGAACCGGCCGGAAGAACTGTCGTCGCTGTACGAGTTCCTCGAAGTGATCCCGCCGCGCGGTACGCCCGATCTGAGGCAGCTCCAGCGGCTCTCGAAAGAATACATCCTTCGCCGCACGAAGGATCTCGTGATGACCGACCTGCCGCCGCGGCTGGATCGCGATGAAGTGCTCGAACTTTCGCCGGCGCAGCAGGCGGCCTACAAGATCGCGGAAAAAGAAGGAGTCATTCACCTCAACGAGCTCGGCGAATCGATTTCGATTCAACACGTCTTCGAGCTCGTGCTCCGGCTCAAGCAGATTACGAACTACGACCCCCTGACCGGCGAGAGCGCGAAGCTCGAACGTCTCACCGCCGAAATGGAGGAAATTGCGGCGAGCGGCGGCAAGGCGATTCTGTTCAGCCAGTGGACCCGTACCATCGACTGGCTCGCGGAACGGCTCAACAATTGTGGTTCGCTGGTTTATCACGGCGGCGTCCCCACTCCGAAACGGGAACCGATTCTCAAGCAGTTCAAGGAAGACCCGAACAGCCATCTGCTGTTGATGAGTTACGGAACGGGAGCCGTCGGGCTCAACCTGCAGTTCGCGGGATACGTTTTCCTCTTCGATCGCTGGTGGAACCCGGCCGTCGAAGACCAGGCGATCAACC
The DNA here is from genome assembly GCA_050246455.1 of Planctomycetaceae bacterium. Taxonomy (GTDB): domain Bacteria; phylum Planctomycetota; class Planctomycetia; order Planctomycetales; family Planctomycetaceae; genus CAZVJA01. The sequence continues at coordinate 2,808 of JBFWWA010000593.1, read as the reverse complement.
GCGCACATCGCATCGGACAGAAGAGCCCGGTCATCGTCACGAGGTTCATTTCGAAAGACACGATCGAAGAACGAATCGATCTCGTCCTTCGCCAGAAACGGGAACTCTTCGCGGCAGTCCTCGGCGAAGGGGACAACACGAATGTTTCGCTGAGCATGAACGCCTCCGAAATCTTCGGCCTGTTCGACTTGAAGGCCCGCGCCGGCAAAGGCGAAACGAAAAGCGTCGGCCCGCCGCCGGTTCCAGAGTCCGTCCGCAAAGCGGCAGAAGAACGGGACGCGGCTTAGCCGGCGTCAGGTGGCCAGTGGCCTCAGGGGGTCAGGCTTTAGGCCGGACGCCGAGTGGGCTTTGACCACCATTCGATCGAGGCGTGACGCCGGGACTTCGAGGCTCACCCTTTGCAGTGGCCTCGTGCGAATTTCGGCGATTTCATACACCCTTTGGAAAACTCCGCGGCTTTCGCAATGGATGCACGGATTTCGCCCAAAGGTTGCACGATCGATTGCACGCACCACCCGTTGTGGCCGGTCTCCAGACCGAGCCACGTCCACTTGACCGAAGTTCTCCCCGCGCGACTGCACGATCGGCACGCACATTTGCATGTCGCGCGCAGAGTTCCGCCGCACATCGAGCCGGGCTGTTTGCTCCAGTTTGTGGGGATTGCAGTCGCGCATCGCACGCTCTCGTTTTTGGCAGCGCTTAGTTCACGCCATCCACTATGCGCGCTTTCCGAGATCCGTCAATGACGACTTTTGGAAATTTTTTTCCGGGCGTGCTCGTATCGACGGGTGCCACTGTCGGCAGCTTTGGGCCGACAGTGCTTCCAGTCGAGCGCGCGTTCCGCGTGCGAAGATCGGTGATGGTCGACTCGCAAGGAGCACAGTTGAGCCGAAGCGGCTCAACTGTGGCACCCGTCGTGACCTCTACTAGGACGCAGGCCCTGATGCGATTCCGTCACTCAAGGTAAACAGTTTGTCATGCCAGCGCGTATCGGGGAGCGGTAACTTATGGTCACACACCCACTTGGCAAAATCGCGATACAACACGATCGCAACATTTCCGACATGATTCATCAAACACTTCAAGGAGATGTTGAGTGAGTAGAGAAGTCGGTGCTTTGGCACATTGTCGTACAATGCTAAGAATCTTGTTCGTTTAGGTGAGCCTTCCTTCGGCATCTTGTGCATCAGACCGGCGCCGTACAGAAACGCATCAAACAATTCTCGAACGGTGCAACTATCAAGCATTAATGCGTTGCTCGACAACTGCTTATTGAAGCGAGAAAGCTCGTTCTTCATCCACAGCGCATGAATCGGCGAATCAACGACCCTCCTGTATCGATTTACCGCATCCTTCATCAGGGAATCGTTGCCCGCAATCAGTTGCCGAAAGTAGACGGCAACGAAAACAAAGTCTTCAAATATCGGAAATGAGTGGTTAAGGACCGTGTTTCCGCTCGATTCAAATTGAATCTTGGACTTATTCCACCTGCTGGAATGAATCTGCCTTTGAACCTGCAAGAAGTGTGCAATGATATCCGAATCACGCTGACTCCAATCATAGTTGCTTCGCATTGCGGGGGACGGCCGTGCTAACAGGCCATCTGGCTCACCGAGGATCACCGGTGGAAAGTTCATGATAAACAGACACGCATCTATTTTGCGGGTTCGCGGAATTGAATGACTTCGATCCGTAGTGTCGCGCGCACTTCTTCACCCTTCCGCGACGTTGACGTAGACTTTGAGCGCTTCGTTGTCTTCGACGAGGAGGCGTATCATTTCCTTGTAGTTGTCGAGGCCGTTCACGGGGGTGGTGAGGATCTTCTCGATCACGCCGGGGTAGGTCACTTCGCCAAGAGCGAGATCGGCGATGCCGGCCTCGAAGTGGCGGTAGTTCGCGTTGACCGAGCCGACGAGGAGCTTGTTGCCGAGGACCCAGTTGAGATTGAGATGATCGGAAGGGACTTCGACTTTCCGCTGTCCGCCGGTGATGCTGGTCCAGACGATCGCGCCGTTGTGGCCGAGGATCTCCATCGCTTCAAAAGCAACGGCGCTCGACCCGGTCGCTTCGATGATGAGATCGGGCTTGCCGACCTTCACCGCGAGATCCTTGAGCGACGTGCTCCGCGTGCTGACGTAGGTCGCGCCGAGCTGCTCGACGATCTGCCCCTTGAGACAGGGCATCGGCGTGCGGGCAAGGGTGAAGACCTGCAAGCCGCGCAGGCGGAGAATGAGCGTCGCGAGGAGGCCGATCTGCCCGGCTCCGGTGACGTAGGCGACCTTCGGCTCCCAAACCTGCAAACGCTTCTGCGCTTCGTATGCCTGCTGAACGCCTTTGGCAGCGCAGCTCATCGGCTCGGCGAGGACATGCAGATGCTTGAGCCCGACCGGCATCTTCACGACGAACTCGGCGTCGTCGACGAAGTATTCCGTGAGGAACCCGTGCAGCAGGTTGATGCCGCGCTCGTAATAGACTTCTTCGCTCGTGATATCGGAGCGGCCGATGCGGTCGAAGATCGACGAGCCGGGGCGTCGGACCGTGCAGGTGACGTAGTCTCCCGGCTTCACATGCGTGACGGCGGGGCCGACTTCCTGGACGATGCCGAACGATTCGTGGCCGAGGACGAGGAAGTCATCTCCCGGCGGAGCATTGCCGTAGAGGGCGTCGTTGATTTCGCGATCGGTCGCATCGACGCCGACCTTGAGGACCTTCACGAGCACGCCGCGCCCGTTGGGAATCTGATTGACGCGCGGCATGGGGAGTTCGGCCAGGTGGACGCTGTTGGGTTGGCCGGGACGAACGGCGACG
>JBFWWA010000592.1:0-3517 GCA_050246455.1 Planctomycetaceae bacterium | reverse complement strand
TCGAATCCTGGAGACACTCAAGCAGTCGGGCGTTGCGGAGAACACAATTGTCATGTTTCTTTCCGATAACGGAGCGAGCGCGGAAGCGCTCGATTCGTGGCCGAATCCCGCGCGCGGACATAAACCGGGAAGTATCGTCGGGACGGCCGAGTCTCATCGCTGTCTCGAAATCGGATGGGCGAACGCCGCAAATACGCCGTTTCGCGAAAACAAGATGTGGGTCCATCAGGGGGGCATTTCGACGCCGTTCATCATGTCGTACGCAGCCGGATCCTCGCGGAACGGGACGATCGTTCCGCAGGTCGCCCATGTGATCGACGTCATGCCGACCTGCCTTGAACTTGCCGGAGTTTCCTACCCGCAGAAACTAGCCGGCCGTTCCCTTCTCCCGCTCGAAGGGAGCAGCTTCGCCGATCGACTCGATCAGAAATCTGTCCCTTCAGTGCCGCGGACGCTCGGCTGGGAACATGAAGGAAACCGCGCGATTCGCGTCGGCGACAAGAAACTCGTCGCAACCTACGGCGGACCGTGGGAGCTGTATGATCTCGGCAGCGATCGCAGCGAAACCAGGAACATCGCGGCCGAACATCCGGACGATGTTGCAGAACTCGCCGGGGAGTATCAGAGATGGGCGGACCGCGTCGGCGTCGTCGACTGGGCTAAGCTTCCCGGGGCAAACTACAAACCGACGGCGGGATATCGACGAAAATCGGAGCCGGTTGCACCATGAAGCCAGGAATCATCATCTGGGCCGCGTTGTTGTTCACTCTGTGCGGTGAATTCAACGATCGTTCTGTCGCTGCGGGGACTCCCGCAGCGCGGCCGAACATCGTCTACATCCTCTGCGACGACCTCGGCTACGGCGACGTCCGCTGCCTGAATCCGAGTGGGAAGATTGCAACGCCACAGCTTGACCGGCTTGCATCGCAGGGGATGATCTTCACCGATGTTCATTCCGGTTCGGCCGTTTGTTCGCCGACCCGCTACGGCATTATGACGGGCCGCTACTCGTGGCGGTCGAAGCTGCAGTTCGGCGTACTCGGCGGACTCAGCCCGCGTCTCATCGAGCCGGGCCGCGTCACCGTTCCGTCGTTTCTCAGGCAGCAGGGTTACGCGACCGCCTGCATCGGCAAATGGCACCTCGGTATGGACTGGGTCAAGCTCCCCGGCAAAGAGGTCACCGAGCTCAACATTGAGACGCGCGACCAGTTCCGCAACGTCGATTTTTCGCAGAAGACCACGAACGGACCGAACACCGTCGGATTCGACTACTACTTCGGGATCAGCGGTTCGCTCGACATGATCCCCTACACTTTCATCGAGAACGACCACGTCGTCGCAAACCCGACGGTGGAGAAGTCGTTTCCGCTCATGCTCGGCCGTCCGAACGGCGACACGCGCCCCGGCCCCGCCGCGCCGGATTTTGAAGCTTCCGATGTTCTGCCGACGTTCACAAAAAAAGCGATTGAGCAGATCGACAGGCACGCCGTCGCTGCGAAACAAGGCCGCCCTTTCTTCCTTTACATTCCGCTCGCATCGCCGCACACACCGATCGTTCCCAACAAGGAATGGCAGGGAAAGAGCGGACTCAATCCTTACGCCGATTTCGTGATGGAGACCGATGCGCGAATCGGCGAGATCGTGCGTGCACTCGATGAGCGGGGCATCGGCGACAACACACTCGTCATCGTCACCAGCGACAACGGCTGCTCCAACCAGGCCAAATTCGAGGAACTCCTCGCCAAGGGTCACAACCCCAGCTACACGTTCCGCGGCCACAAGGCCGACATTTTCGACGGAGGTCACCGCGTTCCGTTCATCGCGCGCTGGCCCGCGCGCGTGAAGGCGGGAAGTGTATCGGACGAACTTCACTGCCTGACCGACCTGCTCGCGACGAGCGCCGAAATAACCGGCGCGCAGTTGCCGGACAATTGCGCGGAAGACAGCGTCAGCTTTCTCGCCGCACTCGACGGGTCGTCCGGCAAGTCCCCTCGCGAGGCGATCGTCCATCATTCGGCGAACGGGTCCTTCGCGATCCGCAAAGGAGATTGGAAGCTCGCGTTCTGCCCCGGCTCTGGGGGCTGGTCCAAGCCCCGCCCCGGTCGGGACGACGCGAGCCAGCTTCCTCCAGTCCAGCTTTACAACCTCAAGGACGACGTCACAGAGACCACGAATCGTCACGATCGTCACCCGGAGCTGGTGCAGGAACTCACCGCTCTGATGGAGATGTACGTCGCGAATGGCAGAAGCACGCCGGGCGCCCCGCAGAAGAACACCGTCGCCGTCGACTTTCGTAAAGCGGGACGGGAGGCGCAGAAGCCTTTGAAGCAGGCTCAATCATCCCGGCCCGCCGGGCGGAAACCGAACGTTCTGTTTCTGATCACCGATGATCAGCGCGCCGACACCGTCCGCGCTCTCGGCAATCGGTTCATCCAGACGCCGAATACCGACAAGCTCGTCGAATCCGGACTCGTCTTTCGCAACGCGTACTGCATGGGAAGCACCGTCCCGGCGGTCTGCACACCCAGCCGCACAATGCTGTTGAGTGGAAAGTCGCTCTTCCATCTCAAGTCCCCCTGGAACTCCCGCTACGAAATCAACTTCCCGAAAACAATGCGCGAGGCGGGATATGAAACGTATCACCACGGCAAGTACGGCAACGGGCCGAGCGGCATCTACAAGGATTTCGAACACGAGAAGTTCATCAAGAACGACAACGACGAACGACTCTCCGGCTATCCGGGGAAGGAAATCGCGGACGCCGCCGTTGAGTTCTTCAACAAGCGAGATTCCAGCCGCCCTTTCTTTGCGTATCTCGCATTCGGAAACCCGCACGATCCGCGCGTGATCAACAAGGAGTATCGCCGGCCGTACGAAGCGTCCCGCATGCCGCTGCCGGCCAATTTCCAGCCGCTCCATCCCTTCGACAATGGCTGGCTCGCCGGTCGGGATGAACAGCTGGCCCAGTGGCCGCGCACCGAAACGGAAATTCTGGAACATCTGACCGACTACTACGGCGTCATTACCTATCTCGACATGCAGATCGGGCGCGTACTCGACACACTCAAGCAGCGCGGCGAGTACGACAACACGATCATCGTTTTCACATCCGACCACGGCCTCGCAATCGGCAGCCACGGACTGATGGGGAAGCAGAGCCTGTACGACGATGCCATGAAGCCCCCCTTCATCTTCAGCGGTCCCGGCATCCGCCACGGCTCAACCGATGCACTCGTTTACCTCCACGATATTTTCCCGACCATTTGCGATCTGTCCGGTGTTTCAACGCCGCCGGGACTCGACGCGCGCAGCTTTGCTGACGTCCTTGCCGGCAGGACCGAGGCGGGCCGGGAAAGCCTGTTCCTTGCGTACCTTGACGTGCAGCGCGCCGTTCGCCGGGGAGACTGGAAACTGATCCGCTATCCGCGCGTGAACATCACTCAGCTCTTCAACCTTCGGGACGACCCGCAGGAAATGCGGAACCTTGCGGAATCCCAACCTGCGAAGGTCGACGAGC
>JBFWWA010000591.1:0-3530 GCA_050246455.1 Planctomycetaceae bacterium | reverse complement strand
GAGCGGCGAGCCGCCGATGAGCAGGTACGAGCAGAACGCCATCGAAACGATCGATTTCAGCGTCAGTTTCCGGGAATTTTCGTTCATGGCATTCACGTCTGGGTGTTTTTCAGGTTTTTGCAGCAACCGGCCCTGAAATCCCAAGCGTAAAGGTGGAGACGTTGTTACAGCCCCCTCCTTTCCAGTTCCCCCAGGAATCTGTAAACGAGCTGAAAAACCGGCCCCAACGGTGCAAAAGGCCCGGGGGTGGGGGTATTCTGAATCGGAACATTCCCCCCCCCGTCCCTCATTGATCCCGGAGTCCGAGAGATGCTGCGCTTGCTCTGCGTCCGAGCCGCCGTTGCCTTCCTGCTGCTGACGACGGTTTCCGTCGCCCCGGCGGATGACGCCAGGCCGAAGCGATACCTGATCATTCACGCGGACGACGCCGGCATGTCGCACTCGGTCAACGTCGCGACGATTGAGGGAATGGAGAAGGGAGTTGTCTCGTCCGCGAGCATCATGGTCCCCTGCCCCTGGTTCAACGAGATCGCGGAGTACGCGCGCAAGAATCCCGATAAGGACTTCGGCATTCACCTGACCCTCAATTCCGAATGGGACGGTTACCGGTGGGGGCCGGTCGCGCCGCGCGAGAAAGTGCCGAGCCTGCTCGACAAGGACGGCTATCTCTGGAAGAGCGACAACGACACCGCCGCCAATGGACGTGCCGAGGAAGTTGAGATCGAGCTTCGCGCGCAAATTGAACGGGCCAGGAAGTTCGGCGTCCCGGTCACCCACCTCGATACCCACATGGGGGCCGTTTTCGCCCGCGCCGATTTCGCGGAGATCTACATCCGCCTGGGCATTGAATACAACCTGCCGGTCCTCTTTCCCTCTCCGGGATTCGCATCAATCATCGAAAAAGGATTCCCGGCTCTCGACGGGAAAGCGGTCGAATTCTCGAAGCTGCTGCAGAAGAACGACCTGTCGACGCTCGACTACATCCTTCAGTACTACAAGAGCGGCCCTGACGACGAACGGAAGGCGCTCTATCTGAAGAATCTCGACATCCTCCCCCCCGGTATCAGCGAGTTCATTATTCACTGCTGAACGGATCACGATGAACTGAAGGCCATTACCGACAGCTATGTAATCCGCGAGAGCGATCGAAAGATCTTCACCGACCCGTCGTGGAAGGAAGAGCTCGCGAAGCGGAATATTGAACTCATCGGCTGGAAGCAGGCACAGGAGCTCAAGAGCCAGAAGACGGCGAAGGCCCCCTCCGCCGACGATGGCAAGTATCTCATTCTGCACGCGGACGACGCGGGCATGTCGCACAACGTGAATGTGGCGACGATCGAAACGATGACGAAAGGGATTGCCTCGTCGTGCAGCATCATGGTTCCCTGCCCCTGGTTTCCGGAATTCGCGAAGTACGCACGCGAGAATCCGAAGCTCGATTACGGCATTCACCTCACCGTGAATTCCGAATGGAAGCACTTCCGCTGGGGGCCGGTCGCGCCGCGCGAGAAAGTGCCGAGCCTGCTCGATAAGGACGGATATCTCTGGCCCGACGTGCCGGATGTGGCTCTCAATGCGAAGGCCAGCGAAGTCGAAATCGAGCTGCATGCGCAGATCGACCGGGCGCTCAAGTTCGGCGTTCCGCTCTCGCACCTCGATACGCACATGGGCTCGCTTGTCAGCCGGCCCGACTTGATCGAGGTCTACGTCAACACCGCACTCAAGTACAAGCTGCCGATTCTCTGGACCCGCGTGCGAAGCGAAGAGTCGCTGCGGAAGTACCCTGCCCTCAAGGAGAATCTCGACAAGCTGACCAAGGCGCTCGAAGACGCAGGCCTGCCGGTGCTCGATACGCTGACGACCGGCGTGAACGGCGATGATCTCGAGACCCGCAAGCGCGCGTACTTGAAGGTGATCCGCGAATTCAAGCCCGGGGTGCACCAGATCATCATTCACTGCGGCGTCGGCAACGAAGAGCTGAAAGCGATCACGGGACGCTGGTCGCAGCGCGATGAGGACCGCCGCATCTTCACCGACCCCGCCGTCATCGCGGAAGTGCAGAAAGCCGGCGTGAAGCTCATCGGCTGGAAAGACGCCCGCGAAATGCTCCGCGTCCGGACGGCGCAGGCGGAGTAGCGCGGACTTCGGCGACCGGCCACCGACTGCGGGCTGCCGGCAGGGGAAGATGGGTCCTCGCGTCGGGCTCTCGCACCGGGAATTCGCGCACAGAAGTCCGAGAAATCGCCCGTTTTCCATCGGGGTTTGACCTCGATTTACCCCAGCCTCCCTCGCTTCCCGGAACTGCTGCCCGGAACCGACTTTGACAGAAATTCTGTCTTCAGCTACAAGTCCGGCGAATTCACGCCGTCGGGGCTAGGCGGTTCGGGGGGATTTCGTCGCGTCCGGACAATGTCACACAGTGCGTCGCTGCTCCAGCGAAACCCAGCGCACATCATGCCGAGTTTCATTCGAGAAAGGAGTCTTGGAGTGAACAAACACAGTCGGAATCGTCAGGAACGGGGGCCGGCCACAATGCTTCATGTGGCGCGCCGCGCGTTCCGCCTGTTGGCCGGTCTCACCATCATCGGCAGCCTCCTCGCTTTGGCTGCACCGACTCCGGTCTTCGGCCAGGCGCCGAATGACGCGAAGACACGCCGGCAGAAGAAAATCGATGAGGTGATCAATGGTCTCCTCGGCGACGGCATGGACGGTTTTGACGAATACATTCCGATGCGGAACGACATCGCACCGACAAGTGCGCGTCCCGATTCCGAGCAGGTGCTGCAGCCGATTCGCCGCGCCTTCGCGAGCTTCGCGGAAGAATCGCAGCGTCTTGTCGCCGGCCTCAATGCCGATCTCGACTACATTCCCGGCGTCCGGCCGCTGCTGGGGGACGCCATTCAAGTCGGCGCCAACTCAGCCGTGCTCAACGAAAAGAGCAAGCAGGCGAACAATAAACGGATCCTCGAACCGGAGTTCGAACAGCTCGACCGCCAGTGGCGTTCGTTGTCGTATCGTCTCCGCCAGGTGCAGAATCTCGACCGCACCTGCCTGCAGCGAGTCGACAAGCTCGACGAGCTCGATCGCCAGCTCTGCGATGCCTTCCGCATCGAAAAGCAGGTGAACCGCCGCGATCTCGCCGCACGCACGTCGGCGATGGCCTCCGGCCTGCAGAACCTTCGCGAAGATATCGAGCTCGAGCTCGAACCCTCCGAAAACCGCATGCAGCTCGTCATGATGACGCAGAAGCTGCAGCAGCAGGCGGAGCACATCTCTTACATCATTAGCGATCAGGCCGACTACGACACCATCGTCGCCGAGTACAAGCGGTTCCAGGAGCTCTGGTATCCGCATGCGGCCAAGCTCCGACCGATCGAGAACCAGTACGTCGAGCGGAACGTCCGCCGCATCGCCCAGAACAACCGCACCGTACATGAGTTGCTCTGGTTGCCGCAGCAGATCGATCCGTCGCAGCTCCTCTACCTGACGTCCATTCTTCAGAAGCAGGTGGATGAATACTTCACGCGCGC
>JBFWWA010000590.1:0-3531 GCA_050246455.1 Planctomycetaceae bacterium | reverse complement strand
ATCACGCACTCAACCGTTACCGATGCACACGGTATTCTCCGGCCGCCAGGGGCCGAAGAGGTGTGCACCGGCGTGCCTTAGTGGTGGGCACCGGTTACGGGCGCAGTCGGCGACGACTCGTGCAAAACTTCCCTGCTTTGGGGGACATCGCGCATGTAGTAGGGAACACCGATATCGGGAAGCAGAGCGAGCGGCAAACCGATGGCGAGGATGATCGTGGGAGCAAGAAGGACGTACTTCCAGTTCCCTTCGAACTTCAGATGCATGAAGAACATCATGACGAGGAGGGCCTTCGCGGAAGCGACAGCAAGCACCACGGCGATGAGCAGGATGTAACTGTTGAAGAAGCCTCCCTTCTTCATTTCGTCGACGACCCAGGAAATTGCCGTACAGACGCACAGGAACCCGAAGATGAGCCAGTACGGCGTATGCGAATGGTGCTGATGGCTTTCAGCATGTTCTGAGTGATAGTGATCCGACATCTGATTTCCTCAAATGCATCTGCGAAGGCTGTTCGTCAGACGATGTAGAGCAACGGGAACAGGAAGATCCACACCAGGTCGACGAAGTGCCAGTAGAGCCCGCTGTTTTCGATCCAGTCGGTCCAGCCGGCGTTGAGTGCCGCCCCCTGCATCAGCGGAATGATGAAGAGAATCATTCCGACGACGACGTGAAGCGCGTGGAAACCGGTCATCAGGAAGTAGCACGACGCGAAGATGTTGCCATAGAGAATGGGATGCGGCTCGTGCACGCCCGAAAGCCACGAACCGAACTGTTCGTTTGCCTTCAGTTGTGCAACGCGTTCGTGCGCCTGTTCGAGATTCAACGTCTGATTCTGCGCTTCGGTCTTGAAGGCGATGTAGGCTGTGTCGAGCGCCTGCAGCGTTTTCAGCTCCGCGGCATTCGGGGCTGCGGCGTTGGAGACTTCCGAGTTCAGCTTCGTCCGCTGTTCCTGCAGATTGTTCCCGCCGAAGAGTTCGGTGTAGTGGGACGTCACGACCGACTCAATTTCGCGAGACGCCTTGTCGACCGCCTGCTGCGTGTTCTCGGGGATGTGGCCCGGCAGAATGTCGTGGTCGATCTTTCCGTAGTATTCGTACGACTTGATGCCGAGGAAGACGATGGCCAGCGCGAAGGTCAACCAGAGATATTTGCGGGCTTTCGCGAACAGCTTGTGCAACATCGCTTCATGCGCGACGACGACGAAGTAGCTCGATGTCAGAAGTACGAACGTGTTGATTGCTCCGGCGAGCACGACGATGTGCGTGTCTTCCACCCGCGTCGGCCATCCACGCGAGCCGATGCGAAGCACAATGTACGTGCCGATGAACGCGGTAAAGAACATGATCTCCGTACCGAGGAAGAGCCACATTCCGAGCTTCGAGTTCGGAATGGGAATTCCCATTTTCACGGCGGGAGCATGCGAGTGTGCGGTTGCGTGTGACATCGTCCGATTTCTTCTGGCTGGTTGCGTTTCTATCGCAGGAGCTGAACTTTCGCTTATTTACTGCAGGAGCTGGAAGTGGTTCCAGGTCAGAGACATCAGCAGGACCGGCAGGTAGACCAGCGACGTCCAGAGCAGACCACGCGCGGAACTGCGGGTTTCATTCCGACAGAATCGGATGGCGCTCGCGAGGTAGGCTAGGCCGAGGACCGCGGCGATCAGCAAATAGGCGTCTCCGGCGAGCACCACGCGCGTCGGGAGGAAGCTCGCCGGAATGAGTGCAAGTGCATAGACGACCGCGAGGTATCCGGTGACTCGCGGCCGCGGATTGACGGCAGGGAGCATCCGCAGACCCGCGTTCGCGTATTCTTCGCGGTACAACCAGCAGATTGCCAGGAAGTGCGGGAACTGCCACAGAAACAGAATCGCAAAGAGTGAAAACGCACCTGCGTCGAGGCTTCCGCCGGCTGCCGTCCAGCCGAGCACCGGCGGAAGTGCGCCGGGGATGGCGCCGATCGCCGTGCTCAACGACGTCAACTGCTTGAGAGGAGTGTACGCAAGAACGTAGAGCGCGAGCGTTGAAGCGGCGAGTACGGCCGTAAGTACATTGACCGCGACGGCAAGATAGACGGTGCCGACGACACCCGTACCGATTCCGAACCAGAGCGCCTCGGCCGGCTGCAAACGACCCGAAGGAAGGGGACGCTGCGCGGTGCGGTGCATTCTGGCGTCGATGTGCCGTTCGATGAACTGATTGAGCGCGCTGGAACCGGCGGCAACCAGCGAAATGCCGGCGAGGGCGTGGAGCAGCGGCTCGAGCTGCCATTCTCCGGCGCTCGAAAGCAGATACCCGACGGTAACCGTCACGAGCGCGAGGATTGCGATGCGCGGCTTCGTGAGCTCGAGGTAGTCGTAAAACCTGGCAACTGCCGCCGACCGCTGAGAAATCGCGAACTCTTCGGTCGCTGTGCACGTTCCATGAGCGAATTGGGGCGTCGGACCCTGTGAGCTCATACGGCTCCTCCGTTCGACACCACCGGGGAGATGAATTCGGATGGAGCCGCAATCGAGCGGTTGCCGTGCTGTTGCCAGTGAATAACGCGAAGGACGCGGAGTGCAAACACGACCGCAGACATGAACAGCATCATGCCGACGACTGTATGAGACGTCCGGACCAGAACCTGCAAAGTGGAATGCTGCACCGCGACATAACCAAGCGATGCCAATCCGAACTTCGTCGCCCATGCGCCAAGTCCCAGACTGATCTGCAATATCGCGATTGTGAGCAGCAGATTTCCAGAACGACGCAGCCAGGCGATTCCGCTGCGGCGTGCGGCGATCCAGGTTCCGACAACGAAGACGAGGACGACGAACGCGAGGCCGGCATGTTCGTAGAGTGCATGACCCAGGTGCCGGAGCGCTCCGCCGAGAAGGTACTGGCCGAAGATGACGACCGGCGTCGCCAGGGCCAGCGGCTTCATCCACGCAACATCCTGATCTGAGGAACTGAGCGGCGGGTTCCACCAGCCACGGCTTGTGACCAGAGCGACCGAACCCATCAGTGCAAAGACGAGCGCTGCGAGACTGCCGTGCAGCATCGCGAGCTGCCGTGCGTCGGAAAGTACGCGCTGGCCGCCGAGCAGTCCTTGCGCGATGACGGCAAGAAGTACACCGAAGGCCGCGAATTTCGCCCAGCGGCGCTTCTCGCAAAGAAGCGCGACGAACGCGAAGCCGATGCTGACGATGCCGATGGCCATGCCGGCGAGGCGATGACCATGCTCGACGAACTTGTGCCCGACGGATTCGAGCCACGGGTAGGCGAGCATCGAGTGACCGTCGGACGAAGGCCAGTCCGGGAATGCCATGCCCGCTCCGAGCGTCGTTACGACGGCGCCGACGGCAATCGGGACGAGGGCCATCGAGGCCGTCGCCACCGCGAACCGGTGCACGAGCGGATTGTAGGACTGCGACTGCATCTCAGAACGACCTCACGGCACATCAAGCCGCAACTAGTGAGCCGGCGCGCTTGCCGGCGGACCACCGGCAGACGGCGGTAAATACTGCGTCTGCATCAGGTAGTCGTCCGG
>JBFWWA010000589.1:0-3538 GCA_050246455.1 Planctomycetaceae bacterium | reverse complement strand
TTGGAGGAAACCTTCGACGTTTTCTCCGGCGGAAAGGCGATCAGCGAGAACCTGCAACTCGATCGGCTTCTCCCGACGTCGAACCCCGAAGAGGCCTCGGTCGAGATTTCGTCGTTGCCGGGAATCACCGTTGCGGAATTGGATTGGGGACCGCTCACAAAGGACCTGAAGCCCGAACTCGATCCCCTGGCGGCCGTCATCCCGTCCGATCAGCATGCTTTGTTCTTCCCCACATTCCGCGCACTGCTGCAGATGATTGACGAAGCGGAACTGAACGGCACCCCCTTGCTTCAGACGGTGCAGCCGCGCTCGGAAAGTGCGCGAGTTCGTGAACGATACGAGAAGCAACTCTGCCTGTCCGCGACGGCATTGGCGAAGATTCTCGGCGACCAGGTAATCGCGAGCGTCGCGTTCACCGGATCGGATCCGTACTTTCCGACCGGCACGGACGTCGCGGTCCTCTTTGAAGCGAAGAATGCGCCGGTACTGCAGGCGCACCTCGTTACGCAGCAGGCGAGCGCCATCAAGGGAGATGCGGAATGCAAGATTGCGGACGGGTCCATCGGCTCCGTCAAATACACCGGCGCTGTGAGTTCGGATCGATCGATCTGCTCGTACGTCGCCGTGCTCGGGAAAACGGTCGTCGTTACGAATTCGCTCGTTCAACTGCGCAAGATCGTCGATGCTTCGACCGGCGCATCGGAGCCGTTGGCCGCACTTCCCGAATACAAGTTCTTCCGGAATCGATACGTCCGCAACGGCGGTGAAACGGGATTGTTGATCATCACCGACAAGGCGATTCGCCGCTGGTGCAGTGCGACGTGGCGGATTGCCGCCTCGAGACGTGCGCGGGCAACAGCGGTGATCTCGCATTATCAGGCGGACTCTGCAAAGAGCCTGCTCAGTGGAACCGTCGAGCCGCATGACGTCAGCACGATCCTGCAGGTACCGGACCTCGGAAAACTTCGCCTCACGAAGAAAGGAATGTCGTCGTCGACTTACGGGACGCTCGAATTCCAGACGCCGATCGTAGAACTCGACCTCTCCAAAGTGACCAAGACGGAGGCACAGACTTACGAGCGATGGCGGGAAGGGTATCAGCGCAACTGGAGCCAGTTTTTCGATCCGATCGCAGTCAGCCTCACGGTCAAGAAAGATCGACTTCTGGCGGACGTGACGGTGATGCCCCTCATCGACTCGAGCGAGTACCGCCGGCAGATCGAGCTTTCTTCGGGTGCGGAGCTGAAACCGGGGTCGGGGGATCCGCATGCCGGCAGCCTTGTGCACTGGACGATGGCAATCAACACGAAATCCGAACACTTGAAGTGGGCGAATAACTTTCTCGAAGGCCCGGCCCGCGTGAGCATCCTCGGCTGGCTGGGTGAATCGATCTCGATCTATGCCGATCCGGATCCGTTCTGGGGAGAACTTGCCGCAGCGGCGAAGCCTCGCGACGGTGCGCCGACAACTCGGGAACCAAGCAGCGAATTCATGGAACAGAACCTGCATCGGCTGCCGGTCGCGTTCACGGCTGAAGTGAAAGATCCGCTCAAGCTCGCGCTATTCCTCGGCGGCATCCGGACATTCGGAGAACAAGCGGCGCCCGGGCTGGTCAACTGGAAGAATCTGGAGCACAAGGGGCATCCGTACGTCCGAATCACTCCGAGTGAAAGCGGAAGGCAGGCAGCTCCGTTCGTCAACAAGCTCGCGATCCATTACGCAGCGATGCCGGATCTCTTCATTCTTTCCTTGAACGAAGACCTGCTGAAGCGAGCGCTCGAACGACGGCCGGCCCCCAAGAAAGATGATGCGAATGAATCAACGCCTGAGAAACAGGCCGAATCGAACACTCCCCCCGCCACACCACCGGCGGAGGCCGCGCCGAAGAGTGACCCGACGCGCCCGTGGCTGGGAAAGAACGTGGCGCTTCAGATCAATCGCGATGCGATCAATATGTTCACTCAAATTGTCGGACGGCAGCAGTATCAGCAGTTGATGCAGGCGCGTGCCTGGTCGAATATCGCGATCCTCAACGAATGGAAACGGCTCAATCCGCAGGACGATCCTTCCGCCGTGCAACGGCAGCTGTGGAGGACCGACCTCGTATGCCCCGGCGGCGGGAAGTACGTCTGGAACGAAGAATATCGAACGATGGAATCGACGGTATACGGCCACCCGGGCGCTCCGAAATCCAGCGAAGCGGTTCCGAAGGCGCTCGAAACGGCACGTTGGCTCGACTTCGGCCTGACATTCGAGAACCGTGGCCTGCGCGCCAACCTGGAAATCGGCCGGGAGTCTGCGAACTGATCGATAACTAATAGAGCGCGATGGCACGGCCCGGTCCGCCGTGGCAATCGCGGATCTTCAACGGTGCGAACAGGAAGTAGGCCTCTGCAGGAAGTTCGTCCAGGTTTGTGAGGAACTCGACGCCGACCATCCCGCGCGTGCCGAGCGCCCAGTAGGTCATCAGTGCGCTGCGCTCGTCGACTCCGCCGAGTGTCGGAGCATCGGTACCGACACACTGGACTCCACGTTCCGCCAGATACACGACCGCATCCGCACCAAGCGCGGGCCAACCTTCACTCTTGCCGTTGAGCGGATCGGCCATCAAGGCTGCCCCCTCCGGAAGAGGCTTGAGATGACGATCGACGTGGCCGCTGCGGAAGATGACCACATCTCCCCGATTCAGCGGCCCGGACTTCGATTCATAATCCTGAATGGCAGCGGGTGTGATGACCGGAGAGGCAGGCCACGCGCTCCGGTTCGTTGAACCGACCAGATGCTTCACATCGATCACGCGTGCGCGTCCGCAAGTCTGCGACAGCAGGACCTTCTCAGTGGTGGTTTCGCTCGTTCCGCGCTTGCCGTACTTCGCCTGAAACTCTTCCAGCCAGCCGCGGACTTCGGGCGCGTATTCGTTCGAGTCGATAGCAGACGGTGGGAGGGAATAGGCGGGGGGAACGAGGTGCGTTCCGGCATGACTGTCGAGCAGATGCGTGTGATGATGAAACTGCAGCGTCGGCGCGTAGAGGAAATCGGCCTTCGTGTAACGTTGACGGTGGCGACCGACTCCGCGACCGGGCCAGGTTAAGGGCAAATCGATCGACATCGTCGGCGTGAGGTCGATCACCCGTTTCGCGCGGGCGGACTCGATCAGCTGCTTCGCTAACGGACCAACGACGGCGAACGATCTTGCCTCTCCGTACGGCGCATCTTTGTGTTTCGGTCCCATGGTGCAATAGAACGCACCCGTGGCAGGGAGCGCACCAAGACCGGTCGCGCCCTCGGTCCAGATCATGCCGTGCCTGAGACCGGCGAAGTGGGTCGGCTCGCCGAGATCGCCGATCGGCCCCATCGTCGGGCTGTCGATACCGATCGTCATCACTCCGCGCGATGCGAGGTATTCCATGCAATCCGGATCCGGATCGGGCCAGGCGGGGGTTTTCTTCTCGAGCGGTTCGGCAAGCAGCCGGCGACCTTCCGGCAGCGGCTTGTAGTATTTGTCGGTGTAGCCGCTCCGGAAGAGAACTACGTCGCC
>JBFWWA010000588.1:0-3550 GCA_050246455.1 Planctomycetaceae bacterium | reverse complement strand
ACAAGTCTTCGGTTGCGGTTATCGACTCCGTTGCGCTGCAGCTCGTCGCGCATCTGTGTCTCAAGATGGTCGGTCCCCCCCTCGAAGGTGAAAACGCCCTTGTGCATGAAGTTCGAGAAGACGATGCCGTACGTGATGGCAGGGTCTTCCAGGGTTGAGCCGTTCGCATATGTGATGGGCTCCATGAGGAGCCGCACAACGTCGTCGCGGCCGGGGAAGAACTCCTCGAAAAGCTCGCGAACAGTTTTCGACTGGTCGTCGAAGAAGTTCATGCTGCGGGCGGTGTCGAAGAAGCTCTTGACCGTCTCAGGCGCGATGGCGAATTTTTCGATCAGCAGCCGCGTGAAGTCGTCCCGGTTGAACGTCGTCGTGAGTGAGAACTGCGGGTTCTCGAAGCGAATCCCCTTGAGCTGGACGATGGAGTCGGCAATTTCGGGCGTCCAGTACTTGCGGCAGCTCTTGATCATCCCGTGCGGGAAGCCGTGGAGCGAAATATCGAAAATGTGCCCGTTGCGCCGTTTGAACCAGGTCGCCATGCCGCCGAGCTGGTAATGATGCTCGAGCAGCAGGACGGAATACCCCTGTCGCGCGAGAATGTTCGCGGACGTCAGCCCGGCCAGCCCGCTGCCAATGACGACAACGTCGTACTCGTCGCGAACGTCTTTGAGAAAATCTTTGGTCATAGAGCGTTCAAAGAAATGTCGAATTTCTAAAGACTAATCAATGACGAATGCCGATTGTTCGACTTTCCGAATCGTGCAAAGTTGCGTTCGCTTTTCATTAGACACTCATCATTGGCTGATGCGCAGAATCGACGCGGAATACTACAAAACCGCGGCAATCGCCTTGCACAGCGCTTCCATGTTCTTCTCGGTCATGCCTGCGACGTTGATTCGCCCGGAGCCGACGATGTAGATCGCATGCTCGTCACGGAGCTTCTTCACCTGTTCGGGGTTGAGTCCGGAATAAGAGAACATCCCGCGCTGCCGGCTGATAAACGAAAAGTCCCGCTTCACGCCGACCTTTGCAAGAGTCTCCACAAAAAGCCTCCGCATGCCGTTGATCCGTTCGCGAATTCGTCTGACGTCGGCGTCCCAGTCGGCTCGCAGGCTGTTGTCGCCCAGAATCGTGCTGACAATCGCGGCCCCGTGCGCCGGCGGGTTCGAGTAATTCGCGCGGATGCAGGTCTTCAACTGGCTCATCACCGGCTGAGCCGAATCTTTGTTCGCACAGATGGCGGTGAGCGCTCCGACCCGCTCGTTGTAGAGCCCGAAGTTCTTCGAGAACGAACTCGCGACGAAGACTTCGCTCTCCGGACGAACAAGCTTCTGCAGCCCGACGGCATCCTCGCGAATACCCTCTGCCAGTCCCTGGTATGCGAAGTCCACAAGCGGAAGCAGCTTCCGCTCAGCGACAACGTTTGCAATCTCCTCCCACTGCGCGGGAGTCGGATCGACACCGGTCGGGTTGTGACAGCAGCCGTGCAGCACGACGACGTCGCCGGCAGGGATGTCGCCGAGCGCGGCGATCATCTTCGGGAAGTCGAGATCGTTGTTCCCGGCGTTGAAATAGGGATAAGTCCGGACGTCGCGCCCCGCTGCCTGGAAGATCGACGGATGATTCGGCCAGGTCGGGTCCGACAGCCAGATCTTCGCCTTCGGCAGAATCTTCGCGAAGAAGTCCGCCGCAATGCGAAGTGCGGCGGTCCCGCCGGGAGACTGAACCGTGACTGCCCGACCACTGCCGAGAACCTCATGCCCTTCCGGGAAGAGAAGCTGCTGAACCGCCTTGGTGTAGGCGGCCCCTCCCTGAATGCCGAGGTAGTCTTTCGTTTTCTCATCGCGAAGCAGACGTTCCTCGGCCTGCTTCACGCTCCGCATGATCGGCGTGATTCCGTCCGCGTCCTTGTAAACGCCGACGCTCAGGTTGATCTTATTCGGGTTCGGATCGTTGTTGAACGATTCGTTGAGCCCGAGGATCGCGTCGGGCGGGGCGAGAGGCACAGATTCAAGAATCATGGAAACGAGCCTGCGGTGCAGTGGAAGGCGACGGCTCCGAGAATTCCGGGCGCAGGGAAAAGGAGCCGGACCGATTGTTCTACCCCCGCCGATGCGCGTCAAGTCAGGGGCGGCGAAGCCCCCTTAAGCTTCCTCGACTTCTGGCGCTCGGCTCAAACTCCCGAAAAAGAATCGCATCAAACCGCGGTTAAATGTCGGATTTCTACGTCGACCGGCGTTGCGCGTCCAAAAATCTCCACAATCACGGTCACCTTGCCCAATTCGAGACACTCGATAGCTTGGATTGTCCCCACAAACGAACGAAACTCGCCCCCCGTGATCCGCACCTGGTGGCCAACCTCGAAAAACTCGACGTCGCAAGTTGAGTTCTCCAACTCTCTGGCCGCAATGCGGAAGTCGGGATGACCGAAAAGTGTGGCGGGCCATTGGGAGCGATCGAAGTATGCGAAACTGTGAACCGTTTTGATGAACCAGAGAAGCACGCCGCAGTTCGGGCATGGTGCATCCCCGGTCCCTTCCGAGGGCGTAATCCGGATATTCTGCCTGCAGACCGGGCAGTGATTGAATTCCCCTTCGGGGGTGCGGGAAGAAACGTTCATGGTTCTGAGTCCAGACTCCGGGGATCGGAAGCCACTGAACAGAGCACCATTGTACCGGCAATGAATCGTCCCAGAACTCTGCATTTGGCTCGAGAATTACTCCCCCAAACGGACAATTACTCGCCGAATCTGGCTCTATCCTCTACTGGTCCACGACTTTGCTTGACCCCGCGGTCAGTTTCGGGAGAATAAAAGGATATCGATACGATCGGCCCGCGGCGTTGAACGCAACTCGGGGAACTGGGCCGATCTCCGGTTCGATTCCATAAACTCGCGCGAGGAGCGACCGTTTGATGGGCCGAATTCTCTTCGCCGGACTCGTCGCGGTTTGGAGCACGGCTCTTGCTGCGGCTGAGCCCCCTTCACCGACGGCGCCCGCTGAAAAGACGGCAGCCACGGTCGATGTCTACGTCAAGCACGTCAAGCCGCTCCTCTCCAAGCGCTGCGTCGCATGTCATGGGCATCTCAAGCAGGAGTCGGGGCTGCGCGTCGACGCCGTCCGTCACCTTCTCAAGGGGGGCGATCGTGGTCCGGCTGTTGTCGCGGGGGATCCCGAGAAAAGCGTCCTCATCGAGGCAATCACCGGCAAGAACGATCTGCAGATGCCTCCTGAGGGGGAGCCGATCACGAAGGATGAAGTTGCCCTGGTCCGGAAATGGATCGCCGACGGAGCGCACGGGCCGTCCGAAGAAAAAGTGATGGAAAGCCCGCGCGAGCACTGGTCGTTTCAGAAACCGGTGCGAGCTGCACTCCCCGCCCCGAAGAATGCCTCGTGGGTGCGCAATCCAATTGACGCGTTCGTCGCTGCCCGACACGACGCCCACAATCTGACGCCGGTCGCCGCCGCCCCACGCAATCTACTGCTGCGGCGCGTGACGCTCGACCTCACCGGCCTGCCTCCGTCACCCGAAGAGCTTCGTGCATTCGTGGCGG
>JBFWWA010000587.1:0-3576 GCA_050246455.1 Planctomycetaceae bacterium | reverse complement strand
GCTGTGGATCAACTTCGACTCGAAGAAGATCGCCCTCAAGGCGCTCGGGAAAGTCGGCTAGAAGTGGTCGATGAAAACGCTGCCACCTTCGCCCACGGCGACAGGCGGCTCGCAGAACTGTTCGATGCCTGACATCCTTCTGACGACGCTCAACGCGAAATACGCGCATTCCGCCTTCGGCCTGCGATACCTCCGCGCCAACATGGGGGAGCTGACCGGGCGGACGGAGATTGCCGAATTCAACATCGGCGATCACGCGGTGGAAGTGCTCGATGCGATCATCGCCCGGAATCCGCGGATCGTCGGGTTCGGCGTCTACATCTGGAACGTCGAGCAGGTCACGCGGATTGTCGCGGATCTCAAACGGGTCCGGCCGGAAATTGTCGTCATCATCGGCGGGCCGGAAGTGAGCTACGAGCTCGACGGGCAGGAGATTGTCCGGCTGGCGGACTATGTCATCACCGGCGAGGCGGATGTCGCGTTCGCGAAAACGTGCGTGGAGATTCTGGCGGGCGAGGGGCCGAAAGAGAAAGTGATTGCGGCGGACGTGCCGGTCCTCGACGGAATCCGGCTGCCGTATGATGAGTACACCGACGAAGATATTGCGCGGCGGGTCATTTACGTGGAAGCGTCGCGCGGCTGCCCGTTCACCTGCGAGTTCTGCCTGTCGGCGCTCGAAATTCCGGTCCGGCAGTTTCCGCTCGAAGCATTCCTCGCGGCGATGCAGTCGTTGCTTGACCGGGGGGCGCGGCAGTTCAAGTTCGTCGACCGGACGTTCAACCTCAATTTGAAAACGAGCCGGGCGATTCTCGAGTTCTTTCTCGAACGGTATCGGCCCGGAATGTTTCTGCACTTCGAGATGATTCCCGACCGGCTGCCCGATTCGCTCAAGGACTTGATTGTGCAGTTCCCGGTCGGCGCGCTGCAGTTCGAGGTCGGAATCCAGACGTTCAACGACGAAGTGGCGGTGCACATCAGCCGCCGCCAGGACAACGCGAAGGCGGAGGAGAATCTCCGCTACTTGCGGCGCGAAACCGGAGTGCATGTGCACGCGGACCTGATCGTCGGCTTGCCGGGGGAGTCTCTCGAAAGTTTCGCGGCGGGGTTCGACACGCTGGTCGGACTCGGTCCGCAGGAGATTCAGGTCGGCATGCTTAAGCGGCTGCGCGGCACGCCGATTGTCCGGCACGACGAGCCGTTCCGCATGATCTACAGCCCGCATTCTCCCTACGAGATTCTGCAGAATTCGCTGCTCGATTTCGAAACTCTCGGCCGGCTGCGGCGGTTCGCGCGTTTCTGGGATCTCGTCGCGAACAGCGGAAATTTCGTCGAGTCGGCGCCGCGAATCTGGGGAGACTCATCGCCGTTCTTCGAGTTTCTCCGGTTCAGCGACGGGCTGTTCGAGCGGGAAGGGCGGGCGCACTCAATTCCGCTGGCGCTTCTTGCCGAGCGGGTGTTCGAGTTTCTCGTCGAGACGCGCGGCATCGAGGAACTGGACGCGGCGCGGTCGATCTGGAGCGATTACCAGCGCGGCGGACGTTCGGACCGGCCGGCGTTTCTCCGGAAGTATCCGCTCGAAGCGGCACCGAGCCGCGCGCAGATTCTGGGGACGATTCCGCGCCGTCAGGATCGCCACGCGCGCGTTGATCGGCCTGCCTGACAATTTCGACGGAATGGCACGCAAAAAAAGCCCGGGGAAGAGTCTCCCCGGGCTTTCGTCCATCAGAGTTCTGCAGCCGTTCTGACGCTTACTTGTGCGCGATCTCGAACGAGGCGGAGTACTTGTTGTAGAGGGTCAGGACGAGGTTGGCCTTCTTGTCCTTCGCCTCGGTGACGGTCATCGCGAGATCCCCTTCGGTGTTCGCGGTCGATTCCCCCCAGCGCGATTCGACGAGCGGCTTCTTGTCGGCCCCGAAGACGTAGAGGCGGTAATCTTCGCCGTCGATGCGGCGGGCGGTGACGAGCAGGGCGGTCGCCTCACGGCTGTTCCCTTCGTGATCGTCGAACTTGACGGTGCGGAGTTTTTTCGGATCGGCCGGCTTGCCGTCGACGAGCGGATTGAATTCCTTCGACATGAAGATGTAGCAGAGGCCTGCGCCGTTCTCGCTATCGATGGCGGGGTCGAGTTCCCCTTCCTTCAAGGTTTTGATCGGCACCATGATGATGCCTTCGCGCTCGAGGTGCAGGCCGACCGCCTTCTCGGGATTCCCCTCGAACTTCACCTGCGGGTCTTTCGTTTCCTTGTTGAACAGTTCAACGAGACCCTGGCCGACGCGCTGCGTGACTTCCGCGTCGATCTTTTCGAGTTCATCGGCATACGACGGGGCAACAGCGAAGAGCATGGCCGCACAGGCCGACAGAACGCTTTTCCGGATGATCATAAAGGGACGCCTCTCTTTACAGAAAACTTCGGAGAAAAAAGCGATAGGAATCTCATTCTAAAAATGGATCCGACCACTCACAATTCGCGACTTGAAAATTTGAGAAGTTGGAAATCTGAGGGGTTCTTCAGGTGCTGGCGATGGAATCCATTCTGCAGGGAATCTACCTCGCTTCCGGGTCGTTCGGTTGCAGCAAAGTCCGGATTATTTCGACACGTAAATGACAGTTGTCGTGCATCGATGCATGCCCTCGCAAGGGGGGGCGGGGTGGCCAGGGCGGGGTGGCCGGGGCAAAGCGCAGGGTGCCCCGGTTTGTGTTCTCTGCATCCGATTGGGTGCAGGAATCCGGGGCACGGCGACCACCCTTCGGGCGGTGCGCCTTTGCCCCGGCCATCCGATGTCAGGATCTTTGCCAACAAGCTGCTGTGAGGACGCCAGGACCGCACCGGACGTCATGCCTTCAGAGCGTTGTCCAGTTTCCCGATTTCCCGGCAGCGACGACCGCTTCGATGACCCGCATGTTGGCGACGGCATCTTCAATCGGCGTCGGCACCGGGGAGTCTTCGAGAATGGCGCGGGAGAAGAGATCACCCTGAATCCCGTACTGGTCGCAGGTCGGGAATTCGATCTGCTCCGTTCCCGAGCCGGTCTGATGCCAGATCCGGCAGGGGCGGTCGTTCGGGGCGTTGAAGGGGATTTCAATTTCCACGCGTCCGGTCGTGCCGAAGATGTTCACACGCTGATACGGCGCGAGCTGCGTCGAACAGGTGAAGCTCGACGTGCCGCGGCCGAAATCGAGAACCGCCGAAGAAAGACGGTCGGTCTTGAGAACGGGATCGTACTCGACAATTCCACTGACGCGCTTCGGCTCGGCCGCAAAGAGAAATCGCGAGAGGGAAATCGGATAGCAGCCGATGTCCATCAGCGCACCGCCGCCGATCTCGGGCTGATTGCGGATGTTGCCGGGGTCGTTGTTGAAGTACGAGAAGAACGACTGGATCGTCCGGAGTTCGCCGATGCCGCCGTCGCTCACAATTTGTTTCGCGCGTTGCCACTGCGGATGGTGCCGGTACATGAACGCTTCCATCAGCTTGAGCTGCGGATGCTTTTTGCCGGCGTCGACAAGTTTCTGCCCTTGCGCGGCGGTGAGCCCGATCGGCTTTTCGCAGAGGACGTGCTTTCCGGCTTCGAGCGC
>JBFWWA010000586.1:0-3583 GCA_050246455.1 Planctomycetaceae bacterium | reverse complement strand
GCCGTTTGCGTCCCGGTATTTCGAGGCGGCGCGGGTCGAGGCCGAGCTGGTGCAGAACCGTTGCGTGCAAATCGGTGACGTAGTGCCGGTTTTCGACGGCGTGGAAACCCAACTCGTCGGTCTTGCCGTGGACCACTCCCCCCTTGATGCCGCCTCCCGCCATCCAGATGGAGAATCCGTAAGGATGGTGGTCGCGGCCGTCCGAGTTCTGGGCTCCCGGTGTGCGTCCGAACTCCGTCCCCCAGACAACAAGCGTCTCTTCGAGCAGGCCGCGCTGCTTGAGATCTTTGATGAGCGCTGCAATTGGCTGATCGACCTGGCCGCAGAGCCGGCTGTGGCCCGCCTTGAGTCCGCCATGCGCGTCCCAGGCCCCGGCCCCGCCGTTGCTGCCGTGGAAGATCTGCACGAAACGGACGCCCCCTTCAACGAGACGTCTCGCTGCGAGACATTGTCGGCCGAATTCCTGTGTTTCTTTCTTATCGAGCCCGTAGAGCTGCTGAGTTGTTTTCGTTTCGCGATTCTCGAAGTCCATGATGCCCGGCACGGCGGTCTGCATACGGAATGCGAGTTCGTACGATTTGATGCGCGCCCGAGCGGCAGCGTCATCGGGATATTCGACCGCGGCGAGCTGATGCAATCGATCGAGCAGTGCGAACTCCGCCTGCTGTTCCTCTCGGTACATATCGGGACCGGGGCCGGCGAACGGCAGAGGCTCTTTCGGGTTGATGGCGAGCTCGACTCCGTTGTGCTCCGGTCCGAGGTAATTTGCGCCGTGTCCCCCCGCGCCGCCGCAGCAATCGGCGATCGGCGTACCCATCACCACGAACTGCGGCAGATTGTCGTTGAGCGAGCCAAGCCCGTAGTGGACCCACGAGCCGACCGTCGGAAAATCTCCCTCGAGGGCATGGCGGCCTGTGTGAAACTGCAGCTGCGCGCCGTGATTGTTGTCGGTCGTCCACATCGACCGGACGATGGCGAGATCGTCGACGCATTCGCCGAGGTGCGGCCACCAGTCGGACAGCTCGATACCGGACTCTCCCCGCTTGCCGTAGCCGATCTGCATCGGAAAGATTTTCGGATGGACCTGGTGCAGTCCTTCAATGACCTCGCGAAGGTTCTGCTTCAAGTGCGGCGAATTGAGCGTATCGGCGAACGGCGTTTCTGCGATTGTTTTTCCGGCGTACTGGTTGAGCGCGGGCTTCGGATCAAAGCTTTCCATCTGGCTGGTGCCGCCGACCATGAACAGCCAGATCACACTCTTTGCACGGGGGGCAAAGTGCGCAAGACCGTTCGGCGGCTGCCAGTGGGCATGGTGCGGAGACGCATCCGCCCGGACAATTCCGTCTCGCTGGAGCATCGCCCCCAGTGCCAGTCCGGCGAAACCCATGCCGGCATCCGCGAGAAATGCCCGGCGCGGCATCGCTCGCTGGAGACTCCTGTTCGCCGGGTTTCTTCGACGCATCGACGGCTCCTTCAACGGATCGTCACAAACTCGTGGTGATTGAGCAGCACGTGGGCAAGATTCTCTCGCGCCCGCTGTTTCGGATCGGCGGCCCCCTTGAGTTTCGTCTCGACGCCGGCCGTGAATTTTGTCAGTTTGGCAGCGTCCGCAAGCCGGCTCGATTGTTCTGACAGAAACTCGCGACAGGTCGACTTTTCCGCATCGCTTGGTGCTCGGCAGAGCAGCCGTTCGAAGAGGGCGGCGACATACTTTTCGTTGTTCTCGTCCGATCCGTCCCGTCCGACCTGGTCTGAAACGAGTGACGCGAGCTGACGTGCCTGTTCGATTGCGAGGGGGCTGTTGACCATCGCGAGCGCCTGTTGCGGTACGACGGTCGGCCGCCGCTGATAGCATTCCGTCGTGTTCGCGGAATCGAACAGCTTGAGAAACGTCATGAACTTTTCAGGGGCGTGACGGTAATAGATGCTGCGACGGAAGGTGCTGAGCCCCTTTTCCGAATCGAGTTCAGGTCCGCCTCGAGTGAGATCCAGTTTTCCGGAGACTGCGAGGACGGAATCGCGAACGGCTTCCGATTCCGCACGCCGCGAATTCATCCGCCACAAGTAGATATTGTCGGGGTCGGAAGCAAGGTTCGGTGAATTGTCAGGGACTGATGATTCCATCTGATAGGTATTCGACAGCACGATCAGCCGGTGGATGTGCTTCATGCTCCAGCCTCGCTCCATCAGCTCGACGGCGAGCCAGTCGAGGAGTTCAGGATGCGTTGGAGCTTTGCCGTTGAGTCCGAAGTCGAAGACTGACGGAACGAGCGGTGAGCCGAAATGCCTTAGCCACATGTGATTCACCGCAACACGTGCGGTAAGCGGGTTGTTGCGATCGATAATGAACCGCGCGAGAGCGGAGCGCCGGCCGGTGCTTGTTGCGGGGTATTCGGGCGAAAGCATCGCATAGGTTTTCAGTTCGCCGGCCGACTTTTTCGCGTTGTCGAGTTTCTCTGCGGCTTTCTTGAGCGATTTCTCCGCAGCGGCGACCGCTTCCTTCGATTTCGCATCGTTCTCTTTGAGCGCACTTTTCGCTTGCGCCAATTGGAACTCTGCACCCGCATTTTCCGCTTCGGCAGCCAGGAGTTCCGCAGCACGCTGCGCCTTCACGGCGGTCTCTGCCAGTGCGGGAGCATCGGCGGGCGGCGGTGCTGCATACTTCGCGCGGTCGGCAGCGATGCGGGCTTCGAGCGATTTGAGATTCGACTCGGCGGCCGCGAGCCGTTTCTCCGCAACAAGCAGCTCCGCCGCCTGCGGGCTCGTGGTCGTCGCGGCGCCGCCCGTCGGCAGCATCTTCCGCAGTTTTTCGACTGCCGCCTGCTCTTTCGCGATCGCATCCCGGGCGGCAGCAGTCAGCTGATTCTGAATGTGCGGCTGCAATCCCGGATAGCGGGCAGGCGCCGGCAGCGAGACCGGCTGCAGATCGAACTTGTCGGTGAAGATTGCAGGGATGGCCGGGGAGAGCGGATGTTCTTTCTCGGGCGACTTTTCATCGCCGCGAACGAACAGGAAGGTCTTTTCATCGAGCTTTGCATCGAACACGCGCGACAAGCCGTCTTTCTCGACGTTCGGCTCACCCGCCACCGCATCGGTTCGGACCTCATACGGCTCGAAGATTGCGCGGAACTGATAATACTCTTTCTGCGAGATCGGGTCGTACATATGGTCGTGGCAACGGGCGCAGTTGATCGTCACGCCGAGAAACGCCTTCGAGGTGTGTTCGATGGCGGTATCGAGCCAGACGTTCCGATTGAACTTGTAGTAGCTCCGTGCGAGGTATCCTGTGGCCCGCAGCGTCTGCGGATCTTCCGGAGCGATCTCATCGGCCGCGAGCATCTCGAGGACCATGCGATCATACGGCTTGTCGTCGTTGAGCGATTCGATGATCCAGTCGCGCCACCGCCACATATGCCGAGCACTGTTGCGGAGTTCCGCCTGATAGCCGTACCAGTCGGAATAGCGCCAGACATCCATCCAATGCCGGGCCCATCGCTCGCCATACTGCGGGCTCTCGAGGAGCCGGTCGACGACTTTCGCGTATGCGTCCGGCGATTCATCCGCCACGAATGCACGAAGCTCT
>JBFWWA010000585.1:0-3589 GCA_050246455.1 Planctomycetaceae bacterium | reverse complement strand
CTTCGCCCTGGCGGGGTTCTTCGCAATGTTCGCCTGCACCAACGAGCTGCCGGCGGCGCTCTTCGGGCTCGCGATGTTCGGCCTCCTCTTCATCAAGCATCCGAAACAGACGCTGATCTGGTTCGCCCCCGCGGCGGCTCTCCCGTTCGCCGGATTCCTCTGGATGACCTACGAGGCGACCGGCAGCTGGAAGCCGTTCTATCTCTCGTACGGAACGGAAAAATACCGTTACGTCGTCGACGGCATTCCGAGTTACTGGATGCAGCCGAAGGGAATTGATGCGAACGTTGAATCGCCGGTGCGGTACCTGCTGAATTGCCTCGTCGGGCATCACGGGATCTTTTCCCTCTCGCCGATTTTTCTCGTCGCGCTCGTCGGCTGGTTCAGTCGCGATTCATCGCTGCGAATCTTCCGCGTAATGGGGGCGATACTTTCCGTGGCCGTGCTCGGGTTCTATCTGACCCGAACCGAGAACTACAACTACGGCGGCGTTACCTCCGGGCTTCGCTGGATGTTCTGGCTCATTCCGCTCTGGCTCGTCGCAATGATTCCCGCACTCGACCGCTGGTCGGAATCGCGCGGCTTCCGGTGGCTGTGCGCGCTCTTGCTCGGTGTCTCGACCTACTCGGCTTTCTGGCCGATGAACAACCCGTGGCAGCATCCGTGGCTGTACGTGCTGATGGAACGCCGCGGCTGGATCGATTACAGCACTCCGCCAACGGGGGCCGAGTTCCCCCACGCACTCACCGCGTGGTTTCCTTCGCTCCCCGACGTTGCGCCGAACGATCCACCGGCCTGGATTGAGTTCGACGTGTACGATGCGGAATCCGAGCCGCGTCGACTCCGCCTGGAGATCGCCGGCCTTCAGGAAATCGACGGTCGTTCCGTGCGCGTTCTGACGACGCGTTGGAGTGGAGGGAACGCTCCCGGGTTTCAGGGGACGTATCTCATCGACCCGAAGGCTTTCGAGAGCGGCGAGCCCCCCGCGAGTATTCTGCAATGGCCCGGCCAGGCGCCGCGCGACGAGGCGAAGCGCGATGCGGAGATGTTTCTGGCCGGCCTGCCGCAGTTTCGCGAATACCAGCCGGGGGATGTTCGCTACCTGTTCACAACGCTTCGACCGGAAGCGTTCGCATGCCGCCGGGCTGCGTCGCGCGTTCTTCACGAGCCGGGGGGCGAACAGCAGTCGGTCTGGTACCGGACCGACCTGTGGCTGAACGACGACGTTCCGTTCGGCGTGGTTCGCCGCGAGTCGTCGATTTTCGACGCCACCGGCAGCATGCTGAGCCGCCGCGTGTACGTCGCGGTGGCCGCGAGCAAAGTCGACACAAAAACAATCCCGCGCCCGGACGAAATGCCGGCGAATTAACCGGGATATGTGTCTGTAATCAAGCCATTCTCAAAAGTCTGATTAAAGCGTGGTCTCTCCGCGTGGCATTAATCCGCGTTATTTCCTGTTGCGGCGTGACAGCAGCAGTCTGACGGCTTATTGCAACGTCGGCGGTACGATTGAAGTTTGCACGTCGAGGTGATATGAGACGTCCATTGTCACAACGCATTTCCGCGAATTGCCCGATTCCGGGCTAACGTCAGTCGCCAGGCCGATCTCAGCGGCAGTTATCGACGACCCATTAGCCACCTTCCGGGAGCAAGCGGTCATCTTGCAGAAACTTCGGGCCCAGATACGGAGCATCGCAACCAGTTCCATCCTGCGAAACACTGGATGGCAGTATGCATCCAACATCGCCGGAGCGCTGCTCGCGTTCGTCTATTCACTGATGCTTGGCCGTGCACTGGGCGTCGAGAAGTACGGTCTGATCAGTCTCAGTCTCGGATTCGCGGGTTTAATCTTCAATCTCGTTGAACTTCGACTCCATGAATGGGTGATTCGCTATCTCACGGAATTCTGGGAAGCGGGAGACTATCGGAGAGCGATTGCAACCATCCGATTGTCTCTCATTGCCGACGTCGTGACCGGCCTGATTGCCGTTGTCTCGGTATTCGCCCTTTCGCCGATTGCGGCCGTGCTGTTCAACGAACTGCGTACGGAGAGAGCGCAAACCCTGATCTGGCTTGCGGGCATGGTATCGTTCTCCGGGAACGTCGGCAACGCGACGGCCATCGGAGTGCTGCGCGTTCTCAAGTCGTTTCGTGCACTGGCGCTAATTAAGATCGGTGGTCATCTGCTGAAACTTGCAGCGACTGCGATCGTGCTGCTTCTCGTGAATATCGGCGTCAGTCGCGCGGTGCTCGGAGTGTCGGTGGCGACCGGCCTGGTCACGACGATCGTGCTCGCGGCAGTCGCTGTGCGGGAGTTAAGGCGATCGCTTCCATTCAAGGTGAAGAACTCCCGCATCAGCTTGTTGCAGCCGCGTCTGCCGGAGATGGCCCGCTTTGCCGGTAACATTTACGGTGTCTCGCTGGCTGCAATTCCCACCCGGGATCTCGATGTCAATTTTCTCGGCGTCTATTCCAGTGCTGCAGTCGTCGGAACCTACCGAGTTGCGCGAGACTTCATGGCGGCGATGTGGCAGGTTTCCGATCCCATGCTGTTCGTGATCTACCCCGAACTCTCGCGGCTTTGGGCGCGGCGCGATCTCCAGGCGCTCCAGCGATTGCTGTGGTCCAGCTTTTTCGGGCTTGCAGCGGTCGCGGTGCTGTTGTGTGGCGCGGCATTCTTTACTGTGCCTTCGATCATCACGATGTCGATGGGAAGCGATTTTGCCGAAGCCGGTCTCTACTTCCGCTGGATGCTGATCGGATTGGTGGTCTGGATGCCGCTGCTCTGGGTCAACCCGCTGCTGATGGCCTCCGGCAGAGCGGATCTGTTTTTCCGTGCGACTGTGGTGGCGAGCGTTGCCACCTTAGCGTGCGATGTTTATCTGATCCCGAAGTGGGGAGGGACCGGCGCGTCCTTCGCATACGCGGTCAGCCATATCGCTGCGCCACTGACCTCTCTTTGGCTGGCGAGGGCGAATGGCATCTTTCGGCAACTGCGCGGATGCGACCACTCGTCTTTGCACTGAGGGCGCTGTAAGTCGTTGAGCCTGACAATTGCTCTCAATCCGCATGTAATTCTGGGACTGTGCAATTTTCTTAGGCGTGCGTCGTGTGCGGTCGGTTGCAAGCATACAGACCGCTTGTTACGCTCCAAAATCCCCCACTGATTCCCTCGGTGGCGAGGCACCGAAGGCGTAGCTCAGTTGGTAGAGCAACGGACTTTTAATTTTTCCCCGCGTAAGTCCGTTTTCGCCGAAAAGCCCACGAATTAAAGGCTCGCTCCCACTTTTACGGTCGAGCGAAGCACACGCGGAAATCAGCGTTTATCGGCGTTTATTCGCACTCCGGGGAGTAGCCTACTCCGCGATATCATCGGAGCGTATACGTAGCTCTACATCCTCCCCGAGGGAAGAGAGGGCTCGAAGCGACTCACACCGCTCCGCCACGTAGGACGCCGTCTAGCATGCGCGGATCGGCGGTGTGGCTCGATCCCCGACCGGGTAGATCGACCCCTGCTACCGCGCCCGGCGGCGCACCGGATCGCTCCGTGCGGGGCGGAGCGATCGAACAAACTCTGACGTTACTCGCG
>JBFWWA010000584.1:0-3600 GCA_050246455.1 Planctomycetaceae bacterium | reverse complement strand
ACGAACATTCCGGAGGCGAGCCGCCGCCCGCTCATACCGTCGCGTGGAATCAGTCTCGGGATAGCCGTGCGAAATGACCCAGGCGCGATTGGCAGCGTGATCCCATGCGATGACCCAGTCATAGAATCCCACGTGCAGATGCGGGAGCGAAAACTCGTCGAGCGAAGCCACAGGAACGCGCTCCCAGGCCCCGCCGAGCTCATACGACAAGAGCCCCGCGGCCCCACCCTGAAACGGCGGAAGATCCGGAAGGGTTTGAGTGGGAAACGAGCGCAATCGCTGCCGCAGTTCGTGAAAGGGATCATCGCCGAACGCGATCCTTGGAATCACGAAACGCTCGAAGGGGTCGGCAGTCAGAAAACTGTAACGTCCGACGTGGTCTCGTCGAAGCGAACTTTCGAGCAGAAGAACATCCGGCAAATCCGCGAAGGCGCGCAGCGCCGCCGACGCATCGGGAGGCGATTCAAGTTCTTCGACCAGCGGAAGTCGGGAGTCGCTCATTCTGCCGTGCTTTGTTGCGTCGTTGTTATGGGCGCGGGCCGTCGATGGACGAATCCGTGATCTGCCGCGATCCCATTCGCTCTTTCCTCCGCCGCTCGACCGCGCTTTCCTCGGGAACTGTGAGAATGCCCCAGCGGAGGGGCTGATCCTGTGTGTATTGCTTTCCGAGAGTCAGGGCGGTCACCGCCTTCGAAAGCTCATAGCCGAGGTAAAATGCGTGAGACGCGTCAATTTCCGCAGAACTTGCGAGGACTCGGTCGAAAAGCTCGTACGGATCGCTGCCGTGCCAGTGGCCGTCCCGATTGATCAGATGCAGTTCTCCGCCTTCAAGGAGCACCCGAAAGTTCGCGTCGTGAATCCGGGTCGCGAGATGTGCGATCTCTTCCTCCGACAGTTCCTGCACCCGTGCGTCCCGAAGCATGACCAGGCTGGAATCGACATGCTTCGGAAGCACATTCCTGGAAATGCTGTGCCGCACGAGCCTGCGGGCCGCGTCAAGCTCTTTCACCGCGGATCGAGCCCAGTTGATGACCTCCGTTGTCAGCACACTTCTGACTCCGAGCTCCTGGCAAATCCCGGCGAGCAGAAGATTCACTCCGGCCGAGTCGACTTCCGTAAGCTCCGTCAGATTTCCAATACCCATCATCATTGCGACGGCAGGCCAGCGGCGACGGCACTCGAAATAACGGGCGAGCGATGCCGCGAAGCCGAAACCGATCGGCTCGATGACAGGATCGATGCGAAACCGTACGCCGCGATTCGCAAGCGACTCCATTGTTCGATCGAGCTCGTCCAATGCCGCTGTGCCGCGCGGATCGTCGGGAATGATCACGAACTCGGCATCGACACTGGTCGCCCAGTCGAGATTCGTGCTGTTGCAGCTTAAGACGAGCTCGGCGCCCGCGGCGACCGACGCTTCGACTTCCGCCCGATCGAAGCTGTCGATTGAAACGCGAAAGCCTCGATCGCGAAGCAACTTTGTGACCTCTCCCGCGCGAGTCCAGCTTTCGCCCGGGATGCATCCAAGATCGATCAGGTCGGCACCGTTCGCGCGAAATCGTTCCGCCATCGCGACGATCTCTTCATCGGTCATCCGCGGCGCGTGGTTGATTTCCGCGAGGATCTCGATGTCATAGGCCGACAGATCGGCGATCGGATTCCGCTCTGCTCCGAAATACTGGTCGAGGTCGTGCAGATCTTTGGGCCCACGCTGGAAAGACATCTGATGGCGTTCCGCAAGTACCGTCAATTCACCCTGACACCATCCCGGCAGTATCACTCGATCGAAGCGGGAATCCACTGTGAGTTTGCGGAGCACCCAATCCGC
Source organism: Planctomycetaceae bacterium (assembly GCA_050246455.1). Classification (GTDB taxonomy): domain Bacteria; phylum Planctomycetota; class Planctomycetia; order Planctomycetales; family Planctomycetaceae; genus CAZVJA01. The sequence goes on along the minus strand of JBFWWA010000584.1, from coordinate 1,772 downwards.
GTGCATGAGCGCCGCCACACTGATACCGAGAACCGCAATCTCATATTCGAATCCAATTCGTCGGCTCAGCGATTCCAGAACTCGACGCAACGAGAACTCCGCCAGCTTTCCCGTAACGAACAGAATGCGCTCGGGCATGGGATGCGAAGCTCGAGGTGAAAACACGGAACCGATGACGACGAACTTTCAGTGCACCCAGTTCTTGGGAAAGCCATCGAGCGCCGCGCCGGGTTCGGGCTTCCAGACGACCGTCTCGTGGATTTTCCGGGCCAGTTCGATGTCGTTAGGAGTGATGGCTCGAACACGGTGGGTTTGCAGCTTTACCGTCACTTGTGCATAGCCAACCGAAAAATCGGGATGATGCCACGCCGCCTCCGCCAGATAGCCGATGGTGTTCACGAGCATCAGCGTGTGCGGAAAGCCGGGTGTCTTGTATTGCCGTCGCAACCAGCCATCCCGGATTTCCCAGCCGGGGAGCGACTTCAATTCTTCGTTCAATTGTTCGTCAGTCAGCACGGTGTCATCAGCCATAAAGCCCCCTCTTCAACTTCCCACCACACTTCATCGGACTGCCCCGCCATTGACGTTGATGACCTGGCCGGTGATGTATGCGGCGTCGGGGCTGGCCAGAAACCGCGCCGCCCGAGCAATGTCTTCCGGTGTTCCCCACCTTCGGAGCGGTGTTTCGCGCCGAACCCGCTCCTGCCAGACTTCGCTTGCCGTTTCTCCCCACGCCGTCTTGATCCAACCGGGGGCGATGCAATTCACGCGCACTTCCGGAGCAAAGCTCGTCGCGAGCGACCGGGTGAAACCCATGACGGCGTTCTTTGAAGCGGCGAAAAGCTCGCCACTCTCCCCTTCCATGCCCCGATCGGCCTGATCCCAGCCGATGTTGAGGATCACTCCGCGTCCCGCTTCGCGCATCCTCTGTGCGGCGAGTTTGGAAAGCAGCATCGTTCCACGAACATCGACTTCGAACAGTCGCGCTAATTTCTCCGAATAGCCTGCGCGGGAACCGTCTCCGGTGAGAAGGTCGACGCCGGCGTTATTCACCCAGATTTCGACACTGCCGAAAGCGTTCCAGGCGTCATCAACGAAACGGGACAATCCCGCTTCGTTGGCGATGTCACAGCGAAGATACGTCGCAGCGACGCCGAATCTCTCGATCTCAGCGACCAACAGCGCGCCTTCCGCTTCCCCCTTGCGAGAGTGCAGGACCACATTCGCGCCCCCTCGCGCCAACTCGCGACCGATTGCGAGGCCGATTCCGGACGACGAGCCGGTGACGACGGCGTTGCAGCCGGTCAGATCGCCAAAGGAACGCACAGTCGTCGGAGTCGTCATTTTCCGAAAGGTTTTCCTGATTGTTTCCCGCTGAAGCAACGAGGCGGGTGAGGTCCATTGTGATCGACATGACCGCTGTTGGGAACGCCGCCGTGAATGACATTGGAAAGGTTCCCGCCGCGTGCCGGACGGAATCCAGAATCGGGTGGAAAGCCTGAAAACCCCTGTGTTTTCGGGCCGAAACATCAAATTCTCATGAAAGTCGTTGACGATTCGTTCCGAGCCCGTAATAATGAATCGAGACGAAATCTGAGGAATCGCACCCCTCATTCGTGGTGCCTTTTCGAGACTTCCGATTCGTTGTCGCATTTCGAGATTGGCATTTCTGCCGAACGTGAACCAAGGTTGCCGTTGTTCGTTAACTGGCAAGGTTCACGAAAGCCAGTGCGTCAAATCTGACGACGTCGGCAGCTACATGATTCAACCAC
>JBFWWA010000583.1:0-3600 GCA_050246455.1 Planctomycetaceae bacterium | reverse complement strand
TCCCGACGGCGATCCGCAGGTCCTGCTCTCCGGGTTCGGGATGGAGGACACGAGTTCTCTGGCCAACTCTCTGACATGGGGCCCGGATGGCTGGTTGTACGGGACGCAGGGAACCAACATTACCGCCAACATTCGCGGGAACATCTTCGAGCAGGGGATCTGGCGATATCATCCCGCCACGAAAGAGTTCGAACTTTACTGCGAAGGGGGAGGAAATCCGTGGGGGCTCGATTTCGACAAGCACGGAAACCTCTTTTACAGCACGAACCACGGCGGTTTCGTCATGCATCATGGAGTGCCGGGCGCGTACTACGCGAAGAGTTTTCAGAAGCACGGCGAGCTTCACAACCCGTACGCTTTCGGCTGGTTTGATCATGTGCCGCACCAGAATTTCCAGGGGGGGCATGTCACCGTCGGCGGCTCCGTCTATCAGGAGAACGCATTGCCGGCGGAATATCGCGATCGTTACATCGCCGCTGATCTCCTCGGACACGCGGTGAACTGGCATCAGATCGTTCCGCATGGCTCGACGTTTCAGACGAAGCATGGCGGCGAGCTGTTGCAGGCGAACGATACCTGGTTCGCTCCCAGCGATCTCACCATCGGTCCGGACGGCTGCATTTACATCGCCGACTGGCACGACAAGAGGACCGCGCATCCCGATCCTGACGCCAATTGGGACAAGTCGAACGGCCGAATTTTTCGATTGAAACCGAAGGGTTACCAGCCTCCGGCCCCCATCGATGTCAACAAGCTCTCGAACGAAGACCTGATCCGGCAGGCAGTGTCCACCAGTGCGTGGCATAGCCGGCGGGCGCTGCGCGTTCTTTCGGAACGGCACGATCCGCGGATGAATCCCGCGCTGGTCAAGATGTTGAGTACGGCGACCGGAGACGCACAGGCGCTGCAAATACTCTGGGGTCTGCAGGCGTCCGGGGGATTCGATGAAACATTGGCGGGCGATCTGCTGAAGCACAAAAGCGCCGACGTCCGCGCCTGGACGGTTCGGTTCCTCGCTGAACTGCCGCGCCTCGCGGAGGAAACGCGAGAGACCCTGGTTTCAATCGCCGCGAAGGAGGAATCGCCGCATGTTCTCAGCGAGCTCGCTAGCGCCCTTCAGCGTCTTCCGGCCTTTGATGCTCTTCCGATTGCGAGCGCGCTGATCGGTCGTGCGGATGCGAAAGGAGACCCGTACCTTCCGCTGCAGTGCTGGTGGGGGATTGAGCGGCACTCGATGACCGACCCCGACCTCGTGCTGGAATACTTCGCGACCGACGCCGCCTGGCAGAACTCGCTGGCGAAGACGGAACTGCTTCCACGCCTGATGCGGCGTTATGCCGCGGAGGGGACGAAGATCGGATTTCGCGTGTGTGCGCGGCTGTTCCACTCGGCGAAGAATCCGGAAGACCGCAGCATCCTGCTGGAAGAGCTCGAAAAAGGGCTTCTTCTCATCGGCTCGCGGAATTCCTCTGCTTCGGGGCTGCCGTTGGGAAGCTCATTTGCGCGATTCGCGGTGGAGCCGTCGGCCGAGAAGAAAGCGGCGAAGCGCCTCCAGCAGGTGCCGGCGGAGCTGAAGCCGATTCTGGATTCCGTCTGGTCCGATGACGGGGGGGATCCGCTCGTCATTCGACTCACGGCCCGGGCCGGCGATGAGCGGGGCGTCACCCGTGCGATGACGCTTGCCGGAGTCGCCGATCAGAATCTGGAAAACCGGCTTGCGATGTTCTCAATTGTCGAAGAGCTCGGCGACGAGCGGGCGATTGAAGTGGCACTCGCGCCGATCGCAAACGGTGAAGCGGAGAAGGTGCAGTCCGCCGCCATGAGCGTGCTTGGAAGGTTTAACGACAGCCGCATCGCCGCTGCATTACTCGAAGCGTATCCGAAGTTCAGCGACTCGCTTCGAGTGCAGGCCCGCGGAGTAATGTTCGGCCGCAAGGACTCGACTCAACAATTCCTGAACGCGGTTGAAGCGGGAAGAATCGCGCCGAAGGATGTTCCGACCGACGAATTGCGGCGCATTGCGCTTCATCAGGATGCGGAGCTCGACGCCCTTGTCCGGAAGCATTGGGGGAACATCCGGGCGGGAACGCCCGAAGAGAAGCTGGCGGAGATCCGCAGGCTCTCGAATGACTTGCGGGCAGAGCAGGGCAATCTGGAAGCCGGGCACGAACTGTTCAAGAAGCACTGCGCCACCTGCCACCTCTTCTTCGGCGAAGGGAATAAAATCGGCCCCGAGCTGACGCAGGCAAACCGGAAGGACCTCGAGTTCCTGCTGGTGAGCATTGTCGATCCGAACGCGCAAGTGCGGAAAGAGTATTTGAACTACATCGTCGTCACCAACGACGGGCGCGTCACGACCGGCCTGCTCGCGGAAGAGACTCCCGCCTCGGTAACGATCGTCGGTGCCAAGAATGAACGGACGACGATCCGCCGCGACGACATCGAGGAGATTCGAGAGTCCCCCGTCTCACTCATGCCGGAAAAGATTCTGGAACCGCTGAAGCCCCAGGAAGTCCGAGACCTCTTTCGGTACCTGCAGAAATAGCGACGAATCTTCGAGGGTGACGTCGAATGTCGGGAGGGGATATGCAACGCTCGGGACGGAATCAGCGGTTTTGCTTCGCGACGATGCTCTGGTCCATGGCGTTCATGGCCTGCACCGTTCCGATCCGCGCTGCGGAGCCGGTCGCGCACCGCGTGCTAACTGAAAAACCAGCGAACACGATGCTCCGTTACTTTCAGGGGCTCGCGAAGAATCGCCCGCCCCGCAAGTCGCAGCCTGAATCGGTAAAGGCATGGGAACAGCAGCGCTCGAAGATTCGAGCCGCGATCCGTGATTCGATGGGGGATTTTCCGTTCGACGAACGGCCGCCGCTCAATCCGAAGATCACCGGGACGATCGACGGCGGCGACATTGTCATCGAGAAGGTTCTCTATGAAAGTCTTCCGGGCCTTTACGTGACGGCGCTCCTTTACCGTCCGAAGGATGTTTCCGGGCCATTGCCGGCAGTGCTCAATCTCAACGGTCACTGGGCCGAAGCGAAGTTCACCGACCACATCCAGATGCGCTGCCAGTCGCTCGCAAAAATGGGGGTGATCGCTTTCTGCCAGGACGTTATCGGCACCGGCGAACGATCGGCGCCCGCCGGAAGTCCGCACGTTACCTACCACGGGATTTATCGCGGCGGCGTCGCACAGATTACCGGGCGTTCGCTCTTTGGTTATGAAATGTTCGAAGCAATTCGAGCTCTCGACTACCTGACGTCGCGATCAGAGATCGATCCCAAACGCATCATCTGCACCGGCGCGTCGGGAGGCGGGATGCAGAGCATGTATCTCCCGGCGATCGACGATCGTCCCGCGGGTGCCGTGCCCGTCTGCTACATCAGCTCCTACCATCAGCATATCGGAGCGACGGCCTGCGTCGGCGAAGTGATCCGTGGAGTGCTGAATTACACCGATCAGTGGGAGCTGCTGGGCATGCACGCGCCGCGCCCGTTGCTGTGCATCTCCGCGACGCGGGATGTCTCCTGGTTTCAGCCCGTTCACGCCATCGAAGCGCTTCAGCGCGCACGCCGCGAGTTCTACGAACTCTATGAG
>JBFWWA010000582.1:0-3605 GCA_050246455.1 Planctomycetaceae bacterium | reverse complement strand
GGCTCGACTATCCCAGTGTCGGAGGCGATTCCCCCGACGTGCCGGTGACGGTGGAAGGAGAGGGAGTCGAATACTTCCGGCACCATCCCTCGCGGATGAGCGGCGAAGGCCAGAACTGGATCACCTGTTGCGGTCTCAAGGGAGCCGCGACCATCCGGATCTCGCTCGAGAATGATCCGAACGCGCCAAAGCGGCCGTACACGGTCCGCCTGCATTTCGCGGAGATTGATGCGCAGCCTTCCGGAAAGCGCGTCTTCGACGTCCAAATCCAGGGGGCCAATGTCCTCTCCGGCTTCGACATCGCCAGCGAAGTGGGCGGACCGAACCTCGGCATCACGAAGGAATTCAAACAGGTCGAAGCAGGCCGGGAACTGAGCATTGCGCTCACCCCCGTTTCCGGACAGCCGCTCCTTTGCGGTGTCGAAATTGTGGCGGAAGGCTGGTAGTCGGAAGTCGCGCACTTTACGACGTGCCGGACGATCTCAGCAGCTTGCGGCAACTGCTAACCGCGAACCTGCACGGAGACACGGTCGGCGCCATGCCACAGGTAGCCGTCCGGATTCCAGCCGATCGAACCTTCCAGCGGCTGGGTGTTGCCGAGCGTGTCGACCGCGCGGCTGATGAGCGTGTGCTTCCCCGCGCTGAGAGTGAGCGGCATGTGCCAGCGCTGCCACGCATATCGACCCGAGCGTTCCAGTTCGGCGCGCCGCCACGACTGGCCGCCGTCGAGCGATACTTCCACGGCGTCAATCAGCGACGTCCCGTCGTTCCAGGCGACTCCGCCGGCGACAATGTTCCCTGCGCGGTGTACGGCGTTGTGAGCCGGTGCGAAGATCACGCTCTTGATCCTCATTCGCCAGTGCGAATCGCTGTTGTCGAGCCGGTATTCAAACGGTGCCCCCGGTTTCAGCGGCTCGCGCGGCATGCGATAGCGCTTCGCCTGGTGATGGTTCACCGACTCCTGCGCCTCGAGGCGCAGCCGCGAAAGCCATTTGACATGCATCGTGCCGTAGTAGCCGGGAGTCACCAGGCGCAGCGGTCCGCCATGCACGGCGGGAAGGGGCCGGCCATTGAGCTGCAATGCGATGATCGACCGAGAGAGTGTTTCCTCGAGCGGCAAGCTGTGCTCGAAGTCGGCGGCGCCGGGCTTTCCCGGCAATTCCGCTCCCTCGGCGGTGAGAAACTTCGCGGCAGCATGCGGGCGAACATCGAACTTTTCGAACACCGTCCTGAGAGGCACCCCCTGGAATCGAACGTTCCCCATTGCTCCGTAGCTCCACTGCGACCCCTTGACGGCGGAGACGGCGCTGAACATGGCTCGCCCGTTCCCGGAGCATTGCAGCACTATTTCCTCTTCGGTCTGAGGCATGGCCTTGAGTTGCTCGAGCGTGACCATGCGCGGGAATTCCAGGAGCCCGCCGATCTCCACCTGCCACGCTCCTTGTCGGGGTTCCAGAGTCGCCGACCAATCGGGCTGCTGATTGTTCCGGACAAACAGCTTCTCGGCCGGAGTCGTCCGATCCTCGCGCAGCAGCTCGAGTGGCGTTTCGATTTCAAACCCGGTCGTTGCAGGATTGTGTACCAGCAGCCGGCGATCTTTACCGGCGATGAGCTGGTCGGCCGTCGCTGCACCCGCTTCAGCGGCTCTCAACAACTCGCTCGTCGGTCGCGCCCAGAGGGCTGCAGACGCGAGCGCGACTCCGGACTGCAGGATCCGGCGGCGCGAAACCGGGATGGAAACCGCATCGGCCTGATGATTGAACGTGTTCATAGTGATGACTCCGATCGCTGAAACGGATCCCAACCGCGACGCGGACAATCGAACCGGCAAGTCCCGTCATTCGAAGTGAATCCCGTCGACGAAACTACTGCGGCCAGGCGCCGTTGACGATCTTGCGGAGCTGGAACTTCGCGGGATCGAGTACGAAATGCCGGATGTTCCGCCGGTTCCAGGTGTAAACCGTGTGGACCAGACCGTCGGGCGTTTGAATCACCGCCGGATAAGAGAACTCTCCCTTTTCGTTTTCGAGGGTCAGTGCCGCAGACCACTGTTCCCCATCCTCGCTGACAGCCACGTTCAGCATTTCACGCCCGCGCGGGCTCGGTCCGCTCCGCACCGTATGGTTGTAGACAAGGAGCTGCCGTCCGTCGGCGAGCGTCACCGCGTCCGTGCCGGAATTCGGGTTGGGCAATTCCGTCGCCGTCATGCGGGACCAGGTTGCTCCCCCGTCCGACGACCAGCTCTGAGCAATCTTCTTCTGCCGTGTGCGGCAGAGGATCTGCATCCGGCCATCCTTGTAGGTGAGGATGCTCGGCTGGATCGCTTCGAATTCCTTCCCGTCGTTGATCGGGCCAATCCGCTGCCACGTCTTGCCGAGGTCGGATGTCTTTTCAAGATGGACCCGCCACTCGGCGTTTTCGGTACTGCAGCCGCTGAGAATCTCTCCGGTCCGCAACTGGATCGGTTTGTTCTTGACCGGTCCGTCGATCCGCTCGGGCAATCGCGTCGGTCGAGACCACGTTCGCCCCGAATCGTCCGAGACCATCATCATTCCCCACCAGGTTCTGGGGTCCGGGCCGCATTTGTAAAACAACATCAGCGGACCCTCTTGAGGCTGAAACAGCACCGGGTTCCAGCAGGGATGCCGATGGACGCGGCCTTCGCCGTCGACGTACTGCACTCCGTCGGCAACTTCGACAGGAGCCGTCCACCCTTTTTCCTCCCGGCGCGCGACCCAGATGCCGACATCCGGATGTTTCTCGTACGGCCCTCCGAACCAGGCGGCCACCAACCCGGAGCCGCTCATCGTAATTGTTGACGCGTGACAGGAAGCGAACGGCGCCTTCTCGAAGAGGAACTCCGACAAGACGACGGCCCCCGACTCGTCCGCAGCGGTCACCACGGAAGGGGATTTCGACATCAGTCCGATCACCAGAACAAGTAGTGAAAACCGTCTCAATGGGAACATCGTCGATCACACCTCAGCGATTCGGAATAATTCGCTTCCCGAGAGTTCTCTTCGAACATTCGGAGCTCAGCGAACGGAAAAAATCAGTGACAAAGGCACGCGTACGAACTTCGGACGATAGATCGACGCGTCATTGACCATCGCGCCGAAGTCGTGCGAATTCACGATATACGATACCAGCAGTTCGCCGGGACGCGAGAGATGCGCGTGACCTTTGGCCGCATAGGTGAAATATGACTTGCTTCCGGCAAGTTCAGGAACAGTGTAAACGGCCCGGGGAGGGCTCCACGGACCTTCCACCTGCGGTGCCGTGCGCGTCATGATGCGCGACCCGAACAACGGTTCACTGTGCACCATCACAAGCGTTGTTTTGCCTTGCGGATCGACGCACTTCGACACCGACAACTCGCTGGGGACGTTGTCGGCGATCGCGGCGCAATCGGCCGCATTGCGGCTCCAGTTGCCGTTTCCGGCACAGAATCGCCATTGCGGAAAATCGTCGACCGATTTTGCCGGAACGCGCGCGAGGACCAGTTCGCCCCCTTTGGAAACCCCGGGGCGAACACCGTACAGGTACAGCGACTCCGCTTTTTCGTCGAGACGGGCGGAAACTCCCCAGTGCGTAACCCGGTCATC